>NZ_JBSFWJ010000038.1:0-63074 GCF_053592695.1 Saccharopolyspora sp. NPDC002578
GCTTCCTCGCTGCGGGATCTTTTTCCCGAGTGGCTCCGCCACGAGGGAAAAAGCCGTCCTCGCGAGGAAGCAACTGAGAACCCGCGGGTGGTCGATCTGCGTGCTGGGTCGCTGCTCAGCGGCTTCGCCGCTGACAAGACACCGAAGCGAGAACGGGGGCCGCTGAGAACTCGTGGTTGTCGGCCGGCTCTAGCTGGGCAGTGCTCTGGGAAGTCGGCGCGGGTGCGGAAACGATCAAGGATGCTGTTCGTCCGGTACCGCGAGTTGAACGGTGGGCAGTGGGGGTCCGGCGCCTTCTCATGTCGGGTTCGGGGGTGGTCGCTGGTCAGGTGACAGGGGTGTGGGCCACGATGTTGCCCCATGCGCACCGTGGTGTTGATCAATCCCAGTTCCGGCCGAGGCCGCGCGGCGGCCATCGCTGCGAAGGTCGTGCGGCGGTTCCGCGTGGTCTCGGCGGTCCGCGTCGTGGTCGCCGAGGACGCCGCCGAGTTCGCCGCCGCGGCCCGCACCGCGGTGGCCGACGACGTGGACGTGCTGGCCGTGCTCGGCGGCGACGGCGCGGCGCACGCCGCCGTGCAGGCGTGCGCGGGAGCGCGGACGGCCCTGGCGGTCATCCCCGTCGGCACCGGCAACGACCTGGCCCGCGCCCTCGGGCTGCCCGCCGACCCGATGGACGCCGCCCGCGCCGCCACCGACGCGGTGCAGAGCGGGCACCGGCGCGCCCTCGACCTCGGCCGCGTGGTCGGCGGGCAGCGGTTCGCCACGGTGCTCTGCGCCGGGTTCGACGCCCAGGTCAACGGCCGGGTCAACCGCTCCCGGCTGCCCATCGGGCGCGCCCGCTACGACGTGGCGGTGCTGCGGGAGCTCGCGGACCTGCGCGCCATGCCGCTGCGGGTCGAAGCCGACAACGTCGTGCTCGACGTCGCCGCGACCTGCGTCGCGGTCGGCAACACGCCGTACTACGGCGGTGGCGTGCCGATCTGCCCCGACGCCGACCCGACCGACGGGATGTTCGACGTCACCGTCGTCGGCGAGATCAGCCGGGCCGACATGCTGCGGGTGCTGCCGACGATGCGCAGCGGCAAGCACGTCGACCACCCCGCGGTGCGCACGCTGCGGGCCCGTTCGGTGCGGCTGGGCGGCGGCAACGGCTGGACCGCGTTCGCCGACGGCGAACCGCAGGTGCGCCTGCCGGTGAGCCTGCGCTGCCAGCCCGGCGCGCTGCAGGTGCTCGCCCCCGCCACGGCGAACCGCGACGGCGAAGCCGCCTGAGACCTCGTCGTCGCCGGTGAGGGGCGACGACGCCGCCGGCCGCGCTCGGGCGGCCGCCGGGTGCCGGTTCGGCGAGCCTGGAACGCTCCGTGTCCGCACGCGTGCGACGACCGTCGGTGCGATGTGAAAACCTAGTGGGGTGGCTGTAAGCCGTTCGCACTCTGACATGTCGCATCCGGAACGCCCGGGCTCGGATGGGGGGAGCCCCGAATCGCCGGGCACCCCGGACCCCGCGGCCCCCGGCGCTGGAGAATCCGCCGGCGCACCCGCCGGCCAGGGGGAGAAGGTGGAACCACCGCGCCGCACCCGCACCAGAGCGGGTCGCCCGACCGGCCCCGCCGCCCAGGCCCCGGTGGCCGAACCGGCTCCGTCGCCCGCCGACTCCTACGCCGCGCACCGCCGCCGCAGCGCCCACCCGAAGTTCGCCGAGTTCGCCTCCGAGCTGTCCTTCGAGCTCGACGCGTTCCAGCGCACCTCCTGCCAGGCGCTCGAATCCGGCCACGGCGTGCTGGTGTGCGCGCCGACCGGCGCGGGCAAGACCGTGGTCGGCGAGTTCGCGGTGCACCTCGCGCTCGCGGAGGGACGCCGCTGCTTCTACACCACGCCGATCAAGGCGCTGTCCAACCAGAAGTTCGCCGACCTCTGCGAGCGCTACGGCGAGGACGCCGTCGGCCTGCTCACCGGCGACACCTCCATCAACGGGGACGCGCAGGTGGTCGTGATGACCACCGAGGTGCTGCGCAACATGCTCTACGCGGGTTCGCGCGGCATCGACCAGCTCGGCTACGTCGTGATGGACGAGGTGCACTACCTCGCCGACCGGTTCCGCGGCGCGGTGTGGGAGGAAGTGATCCTGCACCTGCCGCAGCACGTCCAGCTGGCCAGCCTGTCGGCGACCGTCAGCAACGCCGAGGAGTTCGGCGAATGGCTGGTGGAGGTGCGCGGTGACACCACCGTCGTCGTCGACGAGCACCGCCCGGTGCCGCTGTGGCAGCACATGCAGGTCGGCTCGCGGATGTTCGACCTGTTCGGCGGGGAGACCTCCGACCGCGAGCTCAAGCTCAACCCGCACCTGCTGCGCCACACCCAGGAACTCGCCCGGGTGCACTCCCCGTACGGCCGGGGCCGCGGCGGTCCCGGCGGGGGCAGGCGCAAGGGGCCTCGTCCGCCGCGGTTCTTCGCGCCGTCGCGGGTGGAGATCCTCGACAGCCTGAACTCGGCGGGGCTGCTGCCCGCGATCGTGTTCATCTTCAGCCGCGCCGGGTGCGACGCGGCGGTCAACCAGTGCATGCGCGCCGGATTGCGACTGACCAGCGAGAACGACGTGGACGAGATCCGCGAGGTGATCGAGGAGCACACCAGCTCGCTGCCCGAGGCGGACCTGACGGTGCTCGGCTACTGGGAGTGGCGCGACGCGCTGGAACGCGGCGTGGCCGCGCACCACGCCGGACTGCTGCCCGCGTTCAAGGAGACCGTGGAGGAGCTGTTCGTCCGCGGCCTGGTCAAGGCCGTGTTCGCCACCGAGACCTTGGCGCTGGGCATCAACATGCCCGCCCGCACCGTGGTGCTGGAGCGGCTGGTCAAGTTCAACGGCGAATCGCACGTCGACCTCACGCCCGGCGAGTACACCCAGCTCACCGGTCGCGCGGGCCGCCGGGGCATCGACGTCGAGGGCCACGCCGTGGTCGTGTGGCAGCCGGGCATGGACCCCAAGCAGGTCGCCGGGCTCGCCTCCACCCGCACCTATCCGCTGCGCTCCTCGTTCCGGCCCGGCTACAACATGGCCGTGAACCTGGTGCACCGGGTGGGCCGGGACGCGGCGCGGGACTTGCTGGAGCAGTCGTTCGCGCAGTTCCAGGCCGACCGGTCGGTGGTCGGCATGTCGCGGCGGGTGGATCGCAACGCCGACGCCCTCGAGGGCTACACCGAGTCGATGACCTGCCACCTGGGCGACTTCGGCGAGTACTTCGCGCTGCGCCGCCGCATCTCCGAGCGGGAGAAGGTGCTGGCCAGGCAGAACCGGGCGTCCAAGCGGGCGGAGGCGGCGAAGTCGCTGGAGAAGCTGCGCAAGGGCGACGTGATCCAGGTCCCGGCCGGGCGGCGATCCGGGCTGGCCGTGGTCATCGACCCCGGCCTGGAGCCGATGGGGGAGCCGCGCCCGCTGGTCGTCACCGAGGACCGCTGGTCCGGCCGGTTGTCGGTCGCCGACTTCACCTCGCCGGTGGAGGCGCTGGGGCGCATGCGGCTGCCCAAGCACGTCGACACCCGGTCGCCGAAGTCGCGCCGCGACCTGGCCTCCGGGCTGCGCGAGACGGGGATCTCGGTGAAGGGCGGGCGCGGCCGGAACCGGTCGGACTCCACCGACGACGCCGAGCTGGCGAGCCTGCGCCGCGCGTTGAAGGCGCACCCCTGCCACGGCTGCGACGAGCGCGAGAAGCACGCCCGCTGGGCGGAGCGCCACGAGCGGCTGCGGTCGGAGACCGAGCACCTGCGGCGCAAGGTCGCCACCACCACGCATTCGCTGGCGCGCGCGTTCGACCGGATCATCGCGCTGCTCTCGGAACGCGAGTACGTGGTGGTCGACGACCCGGAGCAGCCGGTGACCGAGCACGGCAGGCGGCTGTCCCGGCTCTACAGCGAGTCGGACCTGCTGGCCGCCGAGTGCCTGCGCGCGGGCATCTGGGAGTCGCTGGAACCGGCGGAGCTGGCGGCCGTGGTGTCCGCGCTGGTCTACGAGTCCCGCCGGGAGACCCCGGTGACGCCGCCGGTGCCCTCCGGCCGGGTCGCCGAGGTGCTGGGCGATACCTGGCAGGTGTGGGGTGAGCTGGAGGAGGACGAGCGCAGGCACAAGCTGGACCGCACCCGCGAGCCGGACGCCGGGTTCGCCTGGCCCGTCTACCGGTGGGTGCGCGGCGAGTCGCTGGAGCGCGTGCTCACCGCCGCGGAATCCACCGGGCACGAGCTCTCCGCCGGTGACTTCGTGCGCTGGTGCCGCCAGGTGGTGGACCTGCTGGACCAGATCCGGGACGTGACCGGAAAGTCCGACCCGGTGGGTTCGGCCGCCGCGAAGGCCGTCACCGCGATCCGCAGGGGAGTCGTCGCCGCGGGCGCCATGTGATCACCCCCGCGGCCGCGCACCGGTCCCGTCCACCGGTGCGCGGCCGCTCCTGCGGCGTCCCCACGATCCGGTGGGGACGAACGTCCCCGCTGTGGACTACTCGCGCGATTTCGCGAGAAATTGCACCCACCCCGCCACGGCGGGGGCCTCGGCATCTACCCGTTCACCTGGGCTGATGGCGGTCTTGCGGGCGGCTCGGGGGAGTGGGGGCGTCGGATCTCTCGCGAAATCGCGCGGTCGCTGTTGGTGGTGGGGTGGTGCGGGGGCGAGGGTGCGACACCCGGCGGTGTCAGGGGGTGGTGGCTGGCTGTGATTGGATTTGCGGGCGGGGTGCGCCGGGGGTCGCGCGCCGCGCCGGAACGTTCAGCTTTCCCCGGAGGTACCAGATGACCGGCCCCTACGGCCCGGCTCCGCAGCGAGGCCGGCCACCGCACGGCCGCCAGGGTGGCCATCCCGGGCCGCCGGTGGGGCAGCAGGCCCGTCCAGGAGCGTCCGCACCCGGGCAACCGGGCCGTCCGATGCGGCCCCCGCACCCCGGTGGTCCCGGCGCGGCACCGCCGCAGTCGCGTCCCGGGCCGGCGGAGTCGACGCACCCGAGCCTGCCGCCGATCACCGTCGGCCCACCGGGCCGCGGCTCCCAGCCGCCGCCTCCGCCGCCGCGCCGGAAGTCGAAGGCGCCGTGGGTGTTCGGCGGCGCGATCCTGGTGGTGGTCGCCGGTTCGCTCGCCGTGGTGGGCTTCGTGCACCCCGGCGTGCTGGTGCGCGACCAGCTCGACGCGAACAGCGTGCAGCACGGCGTGCGCCAGACCTTGGAGGGCTCCTACCACCTGGGCACCGTCGAATCCGTGACCTGCCCCAAGGGGCAGCTGGTCGTCGCCGGACGCAGCTTCGACTGCCAGGTGACGCTGCAGGGCGGCAAGAAGCCCGTGTCGGTGACGGTCCGGGACGAGTCCGGCACCTACGAGGTCGGCTACCCGAGGTAGCCCGGAATTCGCTCGACGCGCGGCTCGCGCCTTCGGCAGGATGCGAGGTGTGAGCGAAGTCGACGTGCGGCCGTTGGCCGAATCCGAGTACCGCCAGGCGAACGACCTGTTCCTCGCGTCGTTGCACGTGCCGGAACGCAGCAGCGAGGAGCGCTGGCGCCGGTCGGTGACCCGGTACGAACCGGGGCGGGTGTTCGGCGCGTACCTCGGCGAGGAGCTCAGCGGCACCGCGATGTCGCTGTCGTCCTCCCTGGAGGTGCCCGGCGGTGCGGTGCTGCCCGCGGCGGCCGTGACCGGTGTCGGGGTGCGTGCCGACCGCACCCGGCGCGGGCTGCTGCGGGAGCTGATGGGCGCGCAGCTCGCGGACACGCGGCGCCGCGGGGAGCCGGTGGCGATGCTGCACGCTTCCGAGACCCGCATCTACCCGCGCTTCGGCTACGGCCTCGCCACCCGCGCGCACCGCGTGTCGGTGTCCCGGCTGCTCGGCGGGTTGCGGGACGACGCGCCCGCCGGTGGGCAGGTGCGGCTGGTGGACGGGCCGTCGGCGGAGAAGCTGCTCCCGGAGCTGTACGCGCGGATCAGCACCGGCAGGCCCGGTCTCATCGGCCGTAGCGAGGGCTGGTGGAGCACCCGGTTGTTCGGCACCGTCGAGAACGGCGGCGCGCAGCGGATCGCCGTGCACTCCGACGAGTCCGGCACCGACGACGGGTTCGCGCTGTTCGAGCCGGCGAAGACCGATCACCACTTCGGCGACGGCGCGGTCGCGCTGCACGTCGGTGAGCTGCACGCGGCGGACGCGGTCGCCACCGCGTCGCTGTGGCGCTTCTTGCTGAACCTGGACCTGGTCACGACGGTCAGCGCGATCGACCGGCCGCTCGACGAGGCGCTGCCGTGGTGGCTCGCCGACCGGCGCGGCTACGCCGTGGACCGGCTCGACGACGACCTGTGGGTGCGGCTGGTCGACGTGCCCACCGCGCTGGCCGCGCGTTCCTACGGCGCCGCGGAACCCGTGGTGATCGAGGTGCGGGACCCGGTGCTGCCGGAGAACGCGGGCACCTACCGGATCGGCCCGGACGGCACCGAACCAGTGGACGACCGGCCGCAGCTGACGCTCGACGTGGACGTCCTGGGCTCGCTGTACCTGGGAGACGTCGCGGTGACCACCCTCGCCGACGCGAACCGCGTCGAGGTGCACGACCCGGCGGCCCCGCCCGAAGCCGACCGCCTGTTCGCCACCCCCCGCCCACCCTGGTGCGGCACGGGCTTCTAACAATCCCGACCGGACGACGAACAACCCCACCCCACACCCGAAAAGCCGCCCGAAGCAGGCGAAGCCACGCCTGCTTTGTGGCCGGAGGCCGTGCTTTGCGGCGTAGCCGTGTCTTGGGCGGGCGAAGCCACGCCTGCTTTGCGGCTGGAGGCCGTGCTTGTATGCGCGTCAGCGCATAGCCCACGTAATCAAGGTGACCACCCGCGGGTTCTCAGCTGTCTTCTCGCGAGGACAGCTTTTTCCCTCGTGGCGGAGCCACTTGGGAAAAAGATCCCGCAGCGAGAAGACAGCTGAGGTTCCGCCACCCGACCACCAAAGCAAAAAGAGCCCGTCAGAGCGACGCAACCAACCGGTCGAGCGGGCCGCCGAGGCCCCATTGTGCGCCGAGTTCGGCGAGGCGTTCGGGGTCGGCGGGCTTGGTCGGGGTCGTGTCGGGACGGTCCACCACGACGGGTGCGTCCCGCACGACTCGGACCACTGCGGGCGCAGCGGCCAGGTAGTCGGCGGCGTCGGCGAGCTTTCCGCGCACGCGGGGCGT
The DNA here is from genome assembly GCF_053592695.1 of Saccharopolyspora sp. NPDC002578. Classification (NCBI taxonomy): domain Bacteria; kingdom Bacillati; phylum Actinomycetota; class Actinomycetes; order Pseudonocardiales; family Pseudonocardiaceae; genus Saccharopolyspora; species Saccharopolyspora sp. NPDC002578. The sequence goes on from NZ_JBSFWJ010000038.1 coordinate 7,182, forward strand.
GAGCCGCCGGTCGTCTTGCCCGGCCGCGGCCAGCAGCGCGTCCAGCGAGCCGAACTCGGTGATCAGCTTCGCGGCGGTCTTCTCCCCGATGCCCGCGACGCCGGGCAGCCCGTCGGAGGGGTCGCCGCGCAGGATCGCCATCTCGGCGTAGGCGTCGCCCGCGCGGGCCGCGTCGAGCGCGTAGCGCTCCGCGAGTTCGGCCGGGCCGAAGTCCTGCGCTTTCGCCAGTCCGGCGCCGACGTAGCGGACCCGCACCGGCGTCGGTCCGGTGCGCACCAGTTGGAACAGGTCGCGGTCGCCGGTGACCACTTCGACGGGGTCGGCTCGTTCCCGGTCGGCGAGCACGCCGATGACGTCGTCGGCTTCGTAGCCCTCGGCTTCGGCGGTGGCCACGCCCAGCGCGTCCAGCACGTCGAGGATGATCGGGATCTGCGGGCTCAGCGTGTCCGGCACCTCTTCGGCGTCGGGGTCCTCCTCGGCGACGCGGTGCGCCTTGTAGGAGGGCAGCGCGTCGACCCGGAACTGCGGGCGCCAGTCGTTGTCCAAGCACGCCACCAGGCGCGTCGGCCGCCGTTCGCCGACGAGCTTCGCCAGCATGTCGCAGAATCCGCGCACCGAGTTCACCGGTGTCCCGTCCGGGGCCGTCAACGAGTCGGGCAGCGCGTAGTACGAGCGGAACCACAACCCGGCGGAGTCGATCAGCATCACAGAACCCGTCACGCGGACCACTCTGTCACGCCCCGCCGACACCGCACCGCAGGCCGGGCGCGGACGCGAGCTGTCAGATCACTGTCACTACGCCGCCGGAGCGGCCTCATACAGTCGGTTCAGCGCGCGGCACCGTCCGGATCGAGGTGCGGCGCGGAGGTTTCCCGGTCCGACGGATCGGGATGGGAACGGGCCGTCGTCGAACCCCCGACAGGCGGCGGGCCGCTCCGGACGGGCGCATCGGTCCTCCCCGGACGACGCGACTCGGCCGGAGGCACGGAAGCAGGCCGGGCAGGACAGGACATCCTCCTGCTCGGCCTGTTCCGTCCGGGGTGATCTTTCGCCTGATCCGCGGGACCGCCGCGCGACTCGCGGTGGCCGCATTCTTTAGGCTAGGTGGCCATGGCCACTGACTCGCTCAAGCAGGACCCCGCGGTGTTCGCCGCCCGACTGAGCCGCGCCGCGGCGACGGCGGCGACCGCGGACCTGGACGCCCTGCTGATCACCCCCGGTTCGGATCTGCGGTACCTGCTCGGTGCCCGCGGTGAGTCGTTCGAGCGGTTGAGCACCTTGGTGCTGCCCGCGACGGGCAACGGCGCCGCTCCGGTGCTGGTGCTGCCGAAGCTGGAAGCGCCCGGCTACGCCGACGTGCCCGCCGACGAGCTCGGCATCGAGATCGTGACCTGGGTCGACGGGGAGGATCCGCACGCGCTGGTCGCGGACCTGCTGCGCCGTGGTGGCGCGCCGTCGCGCCTGGGCGTCGCCGACGTGATGCCCGCGTTGCACACCTTGCCGCTGGGCGCGGCGACGGGTGCGGAGCAGGTGCTGGCCGGTTCGGTGCTGCGCGAGCTGCGGATGCGCAAGGACGCCGCCGAGATCGAGGCGTTGCGCACGGCGGGCGCGGCGATCGACCGGGTGCACGCGCGGATGGCCGAGTTCCTCCGGGCCGGGCGCACCGAGGCGCAGGTCGGCGCGGACATCGCCGCCGCCATCGTGGAGGAGGGCCACACCGAGGCCGATTTCGTCATCGTCGGTTCGGCCGCCAACGGCGCCAGCCCGCACCACGCGCTGTCGGACCGGGTGATCGAGGCCGGGGACGTGGTGGTCGTGGACATCGGCGGGCCGATCCCGTCGGGGTACAACTCCGACTGCACCCGCACCTACGCGGTGGGGGAGCCGTCGCAGCCCGATGTGCGGGAGACCTACGCGGTGCTGCAGGCGGCGCAGGACGCCGCGGTGCGCGCGGTGCGTCCCGGGGCGACGGCCGAGTCGATCGACGCCGCCGCGCGGGAGCCCATCGCGGCGGCCGGGTTCGGCGAGCAGTTCATCCACCGCACGGGGCACGGCATCGGCCTCGACGTGCACGAGGAGCCGTACATCGTCGGGGGCAGCACCTTGGAATTGGAGGCGGGCATGGCGTTCAGCATCGAGCCCGGCATCTACCAGTCCGGTCGCTGGGGTGCCCGCATCGAGGACATCGTGATCGTCACCGACGACGGTGTGCTCAGCGTGAACTCGCAGCCGCACGACCTGGTGGTGCTGCCGGCGTGAACGACCGGAATTCGGGCGAACTGGAAGCGACGGACCGCGCGATCCTGCGCGAGCTGGCGCACGACGGCCGGTGCAGCTTCACCGACTTGGCCGAGCGCGTGGGCCTGAGCGTGTCGGCGGTGCACCAGCGGGTTCGGCGGCTGGAGCAGCGCGGCGCGCTGCAGGGCTACGTGGCCAAAGTGGACGGTGATCAGATCGGGTTGCCGTTGACGGCGTTCATCTCGCTGACCCCGATCGACCCGGCGGCCCCGGACGACTACCCGCAGCGCTTGGAGCACCTGCCGGAGATCGAGTCGTGCTACTCGGTGGCCGGCGACGAGTCCTACATCCTGCAGGTGCGGGTCGCTTCGCCGCTGGGCTTGGAGGAGTTGCTGCGCCAGATCCGGGAGGCGGCGAAGGTCTCCACGCGGACCACGGTGGTGTTGTCCACTCCGTACGAGCACCGGCCGCCGCAGATCTAGCCGGGACGCGATGACGTGGCGGTGCCGATCCGTTCGGCGCCGCCACGTTCTGCTGTGCACCGCGTCCGGTTCGTCCCGCGGCGGGCGAAAATCCGTTCCCGCGCCCGATGTCGTCGAATGCTCTGGTGCCGGAACCACTCGATGCCCGTGGCCTCGTGATTTCCCGATGCACAGGGCATTTCCATTGCTGGTGGCACGGAAGACGACCGTTCCGGAGCAGATGAAACTCTCATTTAACGTGAAAGTTTGCAATGCTGAGCGAGCATGTCTCATGGCGTGAGAAAAATTCGAAACTCCGGGGAGATTTGCAAGGATCTTACTTTGTGGACACTCGACGAGTGGCCCGTGAGCTGCGAAAACACCTGATGTGATCGGCAGGGGGCTTGCGGTCGTCGCGCTCACCGGTTTTGAATGACCGCCCGGCGTGCTCGATGGCGGGGGCCCGGAACTCGATCGGTTCCCTTGCGGCATCATCGTGGCTCCCGCGTGTGATCGGCGTGGTTCGGCGCGCTATCGGCGCGAGCGGGGAACGCGACATCGAAAACCTGAGTGGGTGGCATGAGATTCACGGAGATCGCGGATTACGGCGTCCGGCCCGGCACGGCGGCGCGGTGGAGCGTGTCCCCCGTCGACGGAGCGCGACCCCGGCTCGACGAACGCCCGCCGTCGCACCTGCAGCAAGCCCACGTGCGGTGCCGTTCCGAGCCGGGAGTGGTGCACGACCCGAGCTGGCTCGCGATCTGCTTCGACCTGGACGGTCCGCTCGACGAGCACGCCTGGCGCACCGCGCTGCTGCAGTGGGTGGACCGGCACGAGACGTTGCGCAGCGGTCTGCGGCCGACCCCGGACGGGGTGCGGCGCTACACCTGGAGCACCGGAGGCTTATCCGTCACGGGCGACGAACTCGGCGCCTACGAGGACTCCGCGGCCCTTTCCGACGCGCTGCGCGAGCTGTTCAACGACAACACCGATCCCACCACGTGGCCGTCCTGCGTGTTCGCCACGGTGTCGCGGGCCGACTCGGTCACCGCGTGCCTGGCCTTCGACCACGGCAACGTCGACGGGTACTCGATCCTGCTGGTGGCCCACGAGATCCACGAGCTCTACACCGCCGCTCGCGACCGGCGCCCCGCCGAGCTCGCGGAGGTCGGCAGCTACGTGGACTTCTGCGCGCGGGAACGGGAGTACAGCGACGGATTCGAGCGCGCCGACGAGCCCGTCGCGCGCTGGGCCGAGTTCCTCGCCGACTGCGGCGGTGAGCTGCCCCGCTTCCCCTTCCCACCCGTCGCGGAACCGAGCGCGGCGCCCGCGCTCCGGGTCCGCCAGCACGGCCTGTGCGAGTGGCTCGTGGACGCCGACGGCGCCGCGGCGTTCGAGAAGGCGTGCCGGCGCAACGGAGGGAGCGCGTTCTCCGGAGTGCTCTGCGCGCTGGCGCTGGCCGCCGCGCGCTCCGGCGGGGCCGGTCTCGACGATTCGGAGACGTTCCGGGCGTTGCTGCTGATGCACACCCGTTCGGCCCGGCAGTGGGCGAGGTCGCTGGGCTGGTTCGTCGGGCTGGCGCCGGTGGAACTGGCGATGCCGGTGGGGCCCGGCGCGCTGGACGGCGTCGACGTGCTGGACCTGCTGCCCGGCGCGGGAACGGCGCTGCGACGGGCGAAACCGCTCTCGACGGTCCCGGTTCCGAAGGTGGCGGAGCTGCTCGGCGCCGAGCTGGTGCCGCGCTTCGTCGTGTCCTACATGGACTTGCGGGCTAGTCCCGGCGCGCAGCACTGGAACGAGTGGAACGCCAGGGCGCTGCACGCGCCCGCCAGTTCCACCGACGAGGTCTACATCTGGGTCAACCGCAGCAACGACGGCATCTACGTGACGAGCCGGTTCCCCGGAACGCATCGCGCGGACGCCGCGGTGCGCGACTACGTCGACCGGATCCGCCGGTCGGTGTGCGCGGCGGCGGCGACCGCGGACCCGGATTTCGCCGCCACCGTCGCGCCACTGTGGACGGAGAGGTCGTTCGAAGATCAGGTAGGGTCCGGCGTTCGAACTCCGGTCGGCGCGGGAACGCGGCGTTCCGGTATCGAGCACGACCCCGTGGCGAAGGGATCCCGTTCATGAGGATGAACGCACTCCGCGAGTACGAGCCCGCTGCGGGCAGGCTCGTCGAATGGCGACCCACGGAGTCCACAATGGACTCAATCGGCGCCGCGCGCGAGCATCCCGCTCCGCCGTCGTCGTTCCAGGAGAACCACATCCGCCGCTCGCTGGCCAACGACGCGGCCGGCGCGGTGCACTCGCCGTGGCTGTCCACGGTGTTCGACCTGCCCGGCAGGATCGACGCGGACGCGATGGCGGTGGCCTGGCAGCAGTGGGTGCGCAGGCACGGCACGCTGCTGACCTGGTTCGAGGACACCGGTGACGAGCTGCGCCGCTACGCCCTCGACGCCGACGACGTCGAGTTCGCCCCGGTGGAGATCGGCGACCGCGACGGCGCGCAGATCCGGGACCACCTGCTGCACCGCTTCGACGGCGCCACCAGCGCGCTGCGGTGGCCGCCGTTCGTGCTCGGCGCGGTGCTGCGGGAGGAATCCTCCACGGTGTTCTTCGCCGTGGACCACGCGCACACCGACGGATATTCGATCTTCCTCGTGTTCGACGAGCTGCGCCGGCTCTACGAGCAGCAGGTCGGCGGCGAACCGGCGGCGCTGCCGGAGGTCGGCGACCACGCGGTGTTCGCCGCGCGCGAGCGGGGGCGCGCCCTCGAACCCGAGGCGCAGGCGGCGGCCGTGCGGACCTGGAGCGATTTCTGGCTCAGCGGCGGCGAACGGCCCCCGTCGTTCCCGCTGCCGCTGGGGCTCGACGACGGCGAACCCCGCGGCAAGCTGCTGATGGAGCGGGAGCTGTTCGACGCCGACCAGGCGAACGCGTTCGGCAAGCGCTGCCGCGAGCACCGCGGCGGTTTCGCGGCGGGGATCTTCGCGGCGCTGGCGATCGCCGCGTCGGAACTGGCCGGCGCGGAGTCGTTCCGGACGCTGACCCCGGTGCAGACCCGCGACGAACGCCAGTGGGCGGCGGCGCAGGGCTGGTTCATCAACCTGGTCCCGCTGCACTTCTCGCTCACCGGTCTCGGCACGTTCGGCGAGGTGCTCACCGCCGCGGAGGAGGCCTTCACCCGCGCTCGCGCCATCGCGGACGTGCCGGTGGTGAAGCTGGTGGAACTGCTGGGTTCGCAGCTGCGGTTGCAGGAGGACGCGCGCACGGTGCTGCCGATCGTGTCGTTCATCGACCTGCGCCGGATCCGCGGGGGCGAGCTGTGGGAGCAGGCGGACGCGCAGGTGCTCAGCGGTCCGGGCGAGGGCTTCGACGTGCCGATGTGGGTCAACCGGCTGCGCGGTCTCACGTACCTGAAGGCCAGCTACCCCGACACCGCGGTCGCCGCGGACAACGTCGCCCGCTACCTGGATCGCACGATGGCGGTGCTGCACCGCGTCATCGCCGACGGCGACCACGAGTTCCGGTCCGCGGTGCCCGCCGCCGCCCTCGCGGAGTGATGTCCGGTGCGAGTCACGACGATGAGCGCGTTCGACCCGCCGCCCGGCGAGGTCGTGGAGTGGACCGCGGAACCCGCGCCGGGCCACGAATTCGCGCCCAGTGACGTACCTCCGTCGCTGAACCAGTCCTTCCACCTGGGCGCGCTCGGTGCCGACGGGACGCCGCCGCCGTGGCTGGCCTGCACCTTCGAACTGCCGGGGGAGCTGGACACCGGCGCGCTGGAAGCGGCCTTCGGGCAGTGGATCCGCAGGCACACCGGGCTGCTGAGCCGCTTCACCGAGCGCGACGGCGAGTTCCGCCGCGCGCTGCTGCCCGCCGACGGGGTGGTCCTGCGGCGGCGGGAGGCGGGCTCGTTCACCGGTTCGGCCGCGGTGCGCGAGCACCTGTCGCGGCGGTTCGACGAGCAGTGCCACCCGCTGCGGTGGCCGCCGTTCCTGCTGGGCGCGATCCGGCACGAGCGGGGCGGCACGGTGTTCGGCGCGTTCGACCACTCCTGCGTGGACGCGCACTCGATGGCGGTGGCCGCGCACGAGCTGCAGGTGCTGTACTCCGCCGCCGTCGACGGGACGCCGCCGTCGCTGGCGGAGGTGGGCGGCTTCGTCGACTACTGCGCGCAGGAGCACGAGGCGGTGGCCGCCGCGGACCTCGCGGTCCCGGGGCGACCGGCCACCGCGGAGTGGGACGCGCCCGGCCCGGACGGCCTGCCCGTCCCGCCGCCGCTGCCGAGCGGCGAGCATCCCGCGGTGGCGTACTGGCGGGATTTCCTGCGCGACTGCGGGGGAACGACGCCGTCGTTCCCGCTGGAGCTCGGCGTGGAACCGGGGCGTCCGGTGCGGCAGCGTTCGATGACCGCCCGGCTGCTGGACGCGGAGACCGCCGACGCCTTCGACGCGGCGTGCCGGGACGGCTCGGGCAGCGCGTTCACCGGAGTGCTGGCCGCCGCGGGCCTCGCGCTGCGCGGACTGGGCGCCGGTGACCGGATCAGCGTGCTGATCCCGTTGCACACCAGGCACGAACCGCGCTGGCGGCACGCCGTCGGGTGGTTCACGACGAACGCTCCCGTCACGTTCAACGTGGTGAACGGACGGTTCGCCGACACCCACACGCACGCGAAGGTGGGTTTCCGGGAAGCCCTGGGCACCCTAGGCGTGCCGCTGCCGAACATCCTGGCCGCGGTCGCCGACGAGTACCGCCCGGTGCGCAAGGACATCTTCATGCTGTCCTACGTGGACTACCGGGCGATGCCGGTCTCGCTGGAGTTCCCCGAGTCCCGGCCGCGCCACATCAGCAGCGAGACCGACGCCGACGACGTCCAGCTCTGGGTGTCGCGCACGTCCGACGGCCTGTTCCTGCGCACCCGTCATCCCGGTGCGGCCGCGGCGGAATCGGCGGTCCGCGCCTTCCGCGACCGCTTCACCGCGGCCCTCGCGGCGGCGGCCGAACCGCGGCCGCTCGCCGCTCAGCGCTGACGGTCACGGCAGGTTGATCAGCACGATTCCCGCGAGCACGACGGCACCGGCCAGCGCCCGGCCGCGCCCGAGGGATTCGCGGAAGAAGACCGCGCCGATCAGCGCGCCGAAGATGATGCTGGTCTCGCGGAGGGCGGCGATGGGTGCGAGCGCTCCCCGGGTCTGCGCCCACAGCACGAGGCCGTACGCGATCAGCGACAACGTTCCGCCGGCCAGCCCGGGGATCGGCGCGACGCGGAGCTGGGCGAACAGCGCCCGGCCGCGCACCGCCTGCGCCAGCAGCACGACCGCGACCCCTTGCAGCAAGAACATCCACGCGGCGTAGGTGAACACGTCCGCCCGGTGGACTCCGACCCCGTCGATGACCGTGTAGGTCGCGATCAGCAGGCCGGTGCCGAACGCGGCGGCGAGCGCCGGGACCTGGCGCCTCGTGGGTCGCCCGCCGAGGAAGACCAAGCCGGTCAGCCCCGCCGATATCACCAGCACCCCGGCCAGCACCCATCCGGAGACCCCCTGCCGGAGCACGACGTACGACAGCACCGTGACCACCCACGGCGCGGTGCCGCGGGCGAGCGGGTAGACCTGGCTGAACTGGCCGAGCCGGTAGCTGAGCATCAGCGCGACCTGGTAGGCCACGTGCACTCCCGCCGAGGCGAGGATCAGCGGCCAGGCCGCCGCCGGGGGAGGTCCGGTGCAGAGCGCGGCGACCCCGCCGATCGCCGTGTAGCTCAACGCGATCAGGGTGAATCCGGCCAGCCGGTCGCTCATGCCGTGCGCGATCGCGTTCCACGTCGCGTGCAGCAGCGCGGCCCCGAGCACGGCCACCACGACATCGGCACCGAGCCCGACGGTCATCCGAAGCCCCCTGATCACGTCCACCGCCGAAGTCCGGCGCGGGCGAAGTCTTCCGCACGCACCCCGTCGCTGTCGCCCCCGCCGACGACCGGGCCGCCCGGGTCCGGGCGGCGTGCTTGACCGAGCAAGCGCTGGCAGCGAGGTGGTGGCGAGGCAGGGGCGGGCGCCGCGAGCGGTGGTCCTCCCGCGCCGGGATCGGGCGCGGGATCATGGCGGGCGGACCGGGCGACGAGCGGGGTAGGTGTCATGGAGTACGCGGAATACCGTCGGCACGACGGCGCGGGGCTGGCCGAGCTGATCGGTGCCGGTGAGGTCTCCGCCGGTGAGGTGCTGGACGCGGCGCTGGCGCGGGCCGAGCGGGTGAACCCGCGGCTCAACGCGATCACGCAGCGGCTCGACGACCGCGCGCGCGAGCGCGTCCGGGACACCCCGGCCGGGCCGTTGGGCGGAGTTCCGTTCCTGCTCAAGGACCTGAACCAGGAGATCGCCGGGCTGCCGACCAGCGGTGGTTCGCGGTCGCTGCGCGGCGTCGCCGCGACCGGGACCGCCGAGGTGGTGCGGCGCTGGGAGGACGCCGGGCTGGTGGTGTTCGGGCGCACGAACACCCCGGAGTTCGGTGCGAAGCCGATCACGGAGCCGGTCGCGTTCGGCCCGGCGCGCAACCCCTGGGCGCTGGACCGCACACCGGGCGGCTCCTCCGGTGGTGCCGCCGCCGCGGTGGCCGCCGGGATCGTGCCGCTCGCGGCGGCCAGCGACGGCGGCGGGTCGATCCGCATCCCGGCGGCCTGCTGCGGGGTGTTCGGGCTCAAGGCCGGACGCGGGCTGGTGCCCGCGGGGCCGCAGCGCGCGGAGGGTTTCCACGGCGCCGCGGTGGACGGCGTCGTGTCGCGGTCCGTGCGCGACAGCGCGATCGCGCTGGACTCGCTGGTCGGACCCGACCCGATGGCCCCGTACGCGGCGGCCGCACCGGAACGCCCGTTCGCCGACGAGGTCCTGCGCGAACCGGGGAAGCTGCGCATCGGTTTCAGCGCGGCCTCCGCGCTCGGCGACCCGGACCCGGCGGCGGTGGCCGCGATGCGCTCCGCCGCGGAGCTGCTCACCGAGCTGGGGCACGAGGTCGAGGAAGTCCCGTCACCGGTGGACCTGGCCGCGCTCACCGTGGACTTCCTGCGGGCCTGGTCGGTGAAGCTGGCCCACGCGCTCGGCGAGGCGCAGCGGTTCACCGGCGCCCGCCCGGGCGAGTTCGAACTGGACACCCGGTTGCTGGCGGCCGTCGGGCGCAGCATCAGCGGCCCGGATTACGTGTCCGTGCTGGAGTCCTGGCACGCGCACTCCGCGCGGCTGGCGGAGTTCCACCGCCACCACGACCTGCTGCTGACCCCGAGCCTGGCGGGGCCGCCGGTGCGCGTCGGCGAGCTCGCCACGCCGGCTCCGCTGCACGTCCTGGGCCGGATCGTGCTGGCCGTGCGCGGTGGCGGGCTGCTGCGGCGCACCGGCGTCGTCGACCGCATCGCGCGCTCCAACATGCGCCACGTCCCGTACACCCAGCTGGCGAACATCACGGGACGCCCGGCGATGTCGGTGCCGCTGCACCGCACGGCGGACGGCCTGCCGCTGGGCGTCCAGTTCGTCGCGCCGCTGAGCGGTGAGGGCGCGCTGTTCCGCCTCGCGGCCCAGCTGGAGCAGGCCGCGCCGTGGGCTCAGCACGAGCCGACCGCGCTCGCCGGGGACTGACCCCGACGCGCGGAACCCCGGTCGCCTCGACGACGACCGGGGTTCCGCGCGTGATGGGCCGGATCAGGCGAGCTGCGCGTCCAGGGTGATGGTGGTCCCGCTCAGCGCGGCCGAGACCGGGCAGGTCTCCTTGGCCTGCTGCGCGGCCTGCTGGAAGGTGTCGGCGTCGGCGCCGGGGACGTTGGCGCGCACGGTCAGCGCGATGCCGGTGATGGCGAAGCCGTCGCCGGACTTGCCGAGGGTGACCTCGGCGCTGGTGTCGATCCGCTCCGGCGCGTGCCCGACGCCGCCGAGCAGCGCGGACAGCTGCATGCTGTAGCAGGACGAGTGGGCGGCGGCGATGAGCTCCTCCGGGCTGGTCTGCCCGGCCGGGTCCTCCGCGCGGGTCGCGAACGACACGGGGAACTGCCCGGCGTTCGAGGAATCCAGGGTGACGATGCCGGAGCCGGACCCCAGATCGCCGGTCCAGCTCGTCGTCGCGTTGCGGTCGGCCATGACATCTCCTCGTGTCGGCGTTCGTCCGGGACGCCGCCGGCGTTCGCCCGGCGCTCCCGTGGGCGAGAACGATCCGACCCTCGCAGAGCTTCCTGGATCACGCCGTGCGGAATCCCACCGGCGGGCGCACCGATCGCCCGGTCGTTCCGCTCCGAATTCGGCGCGGGAACGCGCCGCGACCGAGGTCTCCTCGGGCTCGGATCTCGTCGTTCAAGGTGAGGAGTGTTCTTCGCCTGTGCCTTGTCAGCGGCGGAGCCGCCGAGCAGTGACCAGCTCGACCAAGAAGGCCGCTGAGGTTCCGCCACCCGATCCGCCGCGCAGACCACGACCCCTCGTGCGGTTCACGGCTCGATCGTGTCGGTGAGGCTGTGCACCAGCAGCGGGAGGGTCCGCATCACGTGCTCGCGGACCACGGCCTCGGGATCTTCGGCACCGGACAGGATCGCCTCCTGCATCGCCGAGTCGAACTGGTCCATCAGCATCCTCGTCAGGTCCAGCGTGTCGATCAGGAAGCGCACTCCCACCGAGCGGACCGCGGTGTCGACCATCGCGGCGAGTTCGCGCAGGAACGACTGCGATGCGGCCAGGAACCGCGGCGCCACCTCGGGATCGCGCAGCGCCAGCAGGCGGAACTCGCTCTGCATCAGGCACCACTGGCGGTTGTCCGGCTGGAACGACAGCACGTCGGCGATGATGCCTTCGATGAGGTGCGGGGCGGGTTTGCCCGCGGTGTCGCCGAGCGGTGCCACCAGCCGGGCGAAGTTCTCCCGCAGCACCTCCAGCCGAACGCGGTTCTCCCGTTCGGTGAGGGCGAAGAACAACTCCTCCTTGCTGCTGAAGTTGGAGTAGAACGCGCCGCGGGTGAAACCGGCGTCGTCGGTGATCGCTTCGACGGAGGTGCCGTTGATGCCGTGCTCGCTGAACTGCCGGTAGGCGGCGTCCATCAACCGTTCGCGGGTCTTGGTGCGCCGAGCGGTCTCGCGCGCGCCGGTGTCCGGGCGCTCCGCGCCCCGGCCGGCCAACTTGCTCGCGTTCACCACGAAATTTCCTTCCTTCGGACCCGTACCAGCGGCTTTCCGCTGTGATGCGGCCCGCGTGGAACCGCCCCATGGTATCGGATACGCTCATGTATCGGATACAGCGTTGTATCCAACTTCCCCCTTTCTGGTGACGCCGTCCGGCGAGAACCTCCCGGCGACAGGAGTGTGGCGTGTCCTCGTTCCTCTACTCACTAGGGCGCAGGGCGTACGCGGCCCGCAAGACCGTCCTCGTGATCTGGCTGCTAGTGCTGGTCGTGACCGGCGGAGCGGCCGGTCTGCTGTTCAAGGGAATGGACAACAACGTCACGATTCCCGGCACGGAGGCGCAGAACGCGCTGGACCGGCTCTCGGTGACCTTCCCGCAGACCAGCGGTGCCTCCGCGCAGATCATCGTGGTCGCGCCGGACGACGTGCGCGCCCCCGAGGTGCGCAGCGAAGTCGAGCGCACCGTCGACGAGCTCGAGAGCATGGACGAGGCCGCGTCCATCGTCTCGCCGTACAACGAGGACCTCGGCGGCAGCATCAGCGAGGACGGCAAAGCCGGTCTGATCATGGTCCAGCTCGAGGGCCAGACCATGGAGATCGGCGAGCCGACCAAGGACCGCATCGCCGGGATCGCGGCCGACCTCGAACAGCGGTTGCCGCAAGGTTCCCAGGCCTCCCACGGCGGTCCGCTGTTCGCGCAGAGCTTCCCCGGCCTCAGCTTCGTCGAAGCGCTCGGCCTGGTGATCGCGATCGTGGTCCTGATGATCACGCTCGGGTCGTTCCTCGCCGCCGGGATGCCGCTGCTGAACGCGCTGCTGGGCGTGGGCGTGTCCACGTTCCTGATCCTGCTCGCGACCGTGCTCGGGCCGGTCACCGCGACCACTCCGCTGCTGTCGCTGATGCTCGGCCTCGCCGTGGGCATCGACTACGCGCTGTTCATCGTGTCCCGCCACCAGCAGGAACTCGCCGGCGGTGTGTCCGCGCACGAGGCTGCGGCGCGCGCCACCGCCACCGCGGGCTCGGCGGTGATCTTCGCCGGGCTGACCGTGATGATCGCGCTCGGCGGGCTCGGCGTCGCGGGCATCCCGTTCCTGACCACGATGGGCGTCGCCGGGGCGGTCGCCGTCGGCATCGCCGTGCTGGTGTCGCTGACGCTGATCCCGGCGCTGCTCGGGTTCGCCGGTGAGCGGCTCACCCCGAAGGCGCCCAAGCAGGGCAAGCGCGCCCGCGCGACCTCCGGCAAGCCCCCCGTGGGCGACCGGTTCTTCGCGGGCTGGGTGCGCGCGGCGACCCGGTTCCCGATCGTCACCGTCCTGGTCGTGGTGGGCGTGCTCGGCATCGCGACGGTGCCGGCCGCGGGCCTGCGGCTCGCGCTGCCCGACGCGGGCGCGCTGGCCAAGGAGGACCCGGCCCGCGTCACCTACGACCTCACCGCCGAGCACTTCCCGAAGGGCTTCAACGGCCCGCTGATCGTCACCGGCGACATCGTCACCAGCGAGGACCCGCTCGGCCTGATGGCCGACCTCAAGGGCGAGATCGAGCGGCTGCCCGGCGTGGCCGACGTGCCGATGGCGACGCCCAACCCGACCGCCGACACCGGCATCGTGCAGGTCATCCCGGAGGGCGCTCCGGACTCGGAGCAGACCAAGGACCTGGTGGAGGAGATCCGTTCGCTGCGCGGGCACTTCCTCGACACCTACGGCATCAACATCTCCGTCACCGGCTTCACCGCCATCGGCATCGACGTCTCCGACCAGCTCGGCGCGGCGCTGCTGCCGTTCGGCATCGTCGTCGTCGGCCTGTCGCTGGTGCTGCTGACCATGGTGTTCCGCTCCATCGCGGTGCCGATCAAGGCGACGCTCGGCTACCTGCTGAGCATCGGCGCCTCCTTCGGCATCGTGACGCTCGTCTTCCAGGACGGGTGGATGGCCGAGCTGCTCAACGTGCCGCGCACCGGCCCGGTGATCAGCTTCATGCCGATCGTGCTGATGGGCATCCTGTTCGGCCTCGCCATGGACTACGAGGTCTTCCTGGTGTCCCGGATGCGCGAGGAGTACGTGCACACCAAGGACGCCCAGGCCGCGATCCACACCGGGTTCGTGTCCTCCGGCAAGGTCGTCACCGCCGCCGCGGTGATCATGTTCGCGGTGTTCGCCGCGTTCGTGCCCGACGGCGACGCGAACCTCAAGCCCATCGCGATGGGACTCGCCGTCGGCGTGTTCGTCGACGCGTTCATCGTCCGCATGACGCTGGTGCCCGCGGTGCTGGCGCTGCTCGGGGACAAGGCGTGGTGGATGCCGCGCAAGCTCGACCGCGTGCTGCCCGCCTTCGACGTCGAAGGCGAGAACCTGCGCGAGGAGATCGCGCTGGCGGACTGGCCGCGGCCCGGCGCCGACGACGCGGTCGCCTGCGAGGGCCTGCGCCTCGACGACCCGTCCACCGGCGCGCCGGTCTACCAGGACGTCGGATTCCTGGTGCCGCGCGGCGGCGTGCACGTGGTGCGCGGCCGGTACGAGTCGGCGATCACCGCGGTGCTGCTGACGCTGTCCGGCCGGCTGCAGGCCGAGCAGGGCAAGCTGAAGGTCCTCGGGTACGTGCTGCCCGCGCGGGCCTCGACCGTCCGGGCCAAGGTCTCCTACGTCGACGCGGGCGACGGCGGCGCCGACGCGGTGCGCGCGGCGCTGCGGGAGAAGCCCGAGGTCCTGGTGCTCGACCGGACCGACCGGATCTCCGATCCGGGGCAGCGGCTGGCGATCCGCGAGCTGCTCACCGGCAGCAGGCCCACCGTGATCGCGGGCAGCACCGGTCTGTCCGACGCGCGCGACGTCCTGCCCGCGACCGGCGGCGCCACCCTCACCGAACTGCGCGATGACTCCGCCGCGATGCCCGGTGTCCTCTCCGGCGCGATCCGCTAGAAAGCAGAGGTAATCTGACGATGGCGAAAAGCCGCTTGCTCTTACCGCTGGCCGGCCTGCTGCTGGTGCCGCTGGTGATCGCGGGTCTGCTGACCTGGTCGATGGGCAGTCCCGAGGACCGGTTGAAGGACACCAAGGCCGCGGTCGTCAACAACGACGAGCCGATCGAGGTCAACGGCCAGCTCACCCCGCTGGGCCGCCAGCTGTCCGCGAAGCTCGTCGGCGGCGAGATCGAGAGCAACTACAGCTGGGAGTTCGCCACCCCGCAGACCGCCGCCGAGGGCCTCGAAGACGGCGACTACGCGGCGGTCGTGACGATCCCGGAGAACTTCTCGAAGGCCGCCACCTCCTTCTCCGGCGATCCCGCCCAGGCGAAGAAGGCGACGATCGACGTGAGCACCGGTGGCCGCAGCAAGCTCGCCGACGAGGCGATCAGCCGGGTGGTGACCACCACGGCGGCGAACCTGCTGGGGCAGCAGCTCACCACGACCTACCTGGACAACGTCTTCGTCGGCTTCAACACGCTGGGCGACAAGCTCGGTGAGGCCTCCGACGGCGCCACCTCGCTGGCCGACGGCGCCCGCCGGCTCGCGGGTGGCACCGACGAGCTCGCCGGTGGTGCCGACCAGCTCGCCGACGGGTCTCGGGCGCTGGCCGACGGCATCGGCGCGCTGGAGGACGGCGCGCTGCAGCTCAAGACCGGGATGGCGGGTCTGTCCGACGGAATCGGGCAGTTGCAGGAGAAGACCGCGCAGCTGCCGCAGCAGACCGCGACGCTCGCCGACGTCTCCGCGAAGGAGGCCCAAGGCGTGCAGCAGCTCTCCGGCGGCCTGCAGGGCATGTCGGAGAGCCTCGGCGAAATGAGCAAGGAATGCCCGCCGGGCACCCTGCCGATCTGCACGAAGATCGCCATCCAGGCGGCCACCGCGCAGGCCCTCAGCGAGGGCGCCGGGCAGGTGCAGCAGGCCAGCACCGGCGTCTCCGGCGGTCTCGCCGCGCTCGCCGGGCAGACCCCCGAGTCGGGTGGCGGCCTGCCCGCGCTCGCAGGTGGCATCGATCAGCTCGCCGACGGCTCCAAGCAGCTCGACGGCGGCGTCGGCCAGCTCGCCGACGGCATCTCGCAGACCGGTGGCGGCGCGGGCCAGCTCGCCGACGGTGCCGATCAGCTGGCGGGCGGCGTGCGCCAGCTCTCCGACGGCGCCCACCAGCTCGGCGACGGCTCGGGTGAGCTCGCGGGCGGCCTGGACCAGGCCGTGGAGCAGCTGCCCAGCTACCCGGACGGTGACCGGGACAAGCTCGCGAAGGCCGTGGCGAACCCGGTGACGACGGCGGAGGGGACCAGCCTCGGCTTCGGTTCCTCCGGGGTGGCCCTGTTCGCGGTGCTGGCCCTGTGGGTCGGCGCGATCGCCACGTTCCTGGTGCTGCGCGCGGTGCCGCGCCGGGCGCTGGAGTCGACGCGCTCGTCGTTCGCGCTGGCGCTGCGCCAGCTGCGGCTGCCCGCGGTGATCGGGCTGGCGCAGGGGTTGCTGGTGGCCGTGGTCGTCGGCGTCTCGCAGGACCTCTCGGTCGGCCAGTGGTTCGGCTGCGCCGGGCTGGCGATGCTGGCGGGGGTCGCGTTCACGGCCGTCAACCAGGCGCTCGCCGGTGCGCTCGGCGGCTTCGGCCGGTTCCTCGCGATGCTGGTCGCGCTGCTGCTGCTGGCCACCGGG
The DNA here is from genome assembly GCF_053592695.1 of Saccharopolyspora sp. NPDC002578. Lineage (NCBI taxonomy): Bacteria > Bacillati > Actinomycetota > Actinomycetes > Pseudonocardiales > Pseudonocardiaceae > Saccharopolyspora > Saccharopolyspora sp. NPDC002578. The sequence goes on from NZ_JBSFWJ010000038.1 coordinate 23,650, forward strand.
TTCATCACCGCGGTGCCCGCGGTGCTCGGAAAGTTCCTGGCGGCGACGCCCGCGGGCCCGGCCCAGGACGCGCTGCGCGCGGTGACCGACGGCGTCGCTCCGGGCGGCGGAGCGGTGGCCCTGCTGGTGATCTGGGGCTTGGCCGGGGTGGTGTTCAGCTACCTGGCGATCGAGCGGACCCGCACGGTCCGGGCCACCCAGCTGTCGCCGCTGACGTCCGGATTCCCCCGGCGCGGTCCCGGACTGGCCTGACCGGACCCGGGCCGGGAGCGATCGCTCCCGGCCCGGTATCCATTGTGGACCGAGCGCGATCTGGTCCGGCTGCGCGGGATTCTCCGCCGACCAGGGTGGTTCCGGCGAGTGACATCGACGTGGACGCGGACTAGGTTCGGGGTCGTGACTGCGACCATTCCTTCGTCCGACGGTGACATCTCGGGCCACCTGGCGGTGCCGTACCCCTCGATCTCGGGCGAGCCGCCGTGGCCCGGCGTGGTCGTGGTGCACGACGCGTTCGGGATGACCGCGGACAGCAAGGCCATCACCGACCGGTTCGCCGCCGACGGGTTCCTCGCGGTGGCGCCCGACCTCTACGCGCGCGGCGGCTTCGTCCGCTGCATCCGCACCGTGTTCGGCCAGCTCAGCAAGGGCAGCGGCCAGACGTTCGACGACATCGAAGCGGCGCGGCGGCTGCTGGCCGAACGCGCGGACTGCACCGGCGCGGTCGGCGTCGTGGGCTTCTGCATGGGCGGCGGTTTCGCGCTGCTGGCCGCCCCGCGCGGATTCCAGGCGTCCGCGCCGTACTACGGCCAGGTGCCCGACGACAAGGCGGTGCTCGACGGCGCGTGCCCGGTCGTCGCGAGCTTCGGCGCGAAGGACGCCTCGCTCAAGGGCGCCGCCGCGAAGCTGGAGTCGCACCTGACCGAGCTGGGCGTGGCGCACGACGTCAAGGAATACCCGGACGCGGGGCACAGCTTCGCCAACGACCTCAAGGCCGGGCCGTTCAAGCCGCTGCTGCGGGTGGCGGGCTTCGGCTACCACGAGGAGTCCGCCGAGGACGCCTGGCGGCGGGTGACGACGTTCTTCACCGAACACCTGCGCTGACCCGTCCGTCCCGGTGATCGGCGCCACCGGTCGCACGACCGTTGCACGGGAACCGGAATCCGAGCGAGTACAGCGACGCACCGGGCTACCGGGTCTGCGCGAGCATCGGGCGGTAACGCGTTCCCGGCCGCCCGATCCGCGCTGCGGCGATCTTGACAGCGTCACCGGAGCCCTGGTGCGGTCGTTGCGCTGTGGACGGAACAGACCAGCGGATGGAAGTCGTGCCATGACCGAGGAGCTCAAGCCGCAGAAGCGCGGCCGCCGGATCGCCATGACCAGCGAGGAGATCGACGCCTTCCTGGCGGAGGAACGCACCTGCCGGGTGGCGACGGTCGGCCCGGACGGGCCGCACGCCACACCGCTGTGGTTCGGCTGGGACGGTGCCGCGTGCTGGCTCTACTCGATCACCCGCAGCAAGCGCTGGGCGGACCTGATGCGGGATGCGCGCATCAGCGTCGTGGTGGACGCGGGAGTCGAGTTCCAGGAGCTGCGCGGCGTCGAGATCACCGGCACCGTCGAGGTGGTCGGGGAGCTCCCGCGCACCGGCGAGCCGAACGACGCGCTCACCGGCATCGAGCTGCTGTTCGCCCGCAAGTACATGGGCGGGGACGAGATGTTCCACGACGGCCGCCACGGCTGGCTGCGCATCACGCCGACGAAGATCACCAGCTGGGACTTCCGCAAGATGGCGGCGCCGCAGGGCTGAGCAGCCAGGGTGCGGCGGGAACCCGTGGGCCCGGAAAGGGGCACGCGATCCGGTCCCACGGGAGATCGGGGGTGGTTCGCCCACCGTTTCGCCCGGAGACCTCAGAGCCGGTCGGTGATCTTGTCGATCGTCCGGCGGAGCAGTTCGCGGTCCCGGCCGAGGTCCTTCGCGGCGTCCCGCGCCAGGTCGCGCGCGACGTCCTTCGCGAGGTCCCTGGCCAAGTCCCTGGCCAGGTCCCGCGCCAGATCCCGAGCGAGGTCCCGCGCGACGTCGCGGGCGATGCCGTCCTCGACCGGCCCGAGGTCGACGCCCTGGACGTCGTGCACGTCGACCAGCGGCTCCGCGTCGGCGCTCGCGGTGGACAACGGCAGCGCCGCTGCCACCGCCGCTATCGTCCACAGTGGATTGGTCCGGCGGAATCGCATGTGCCGTCACGCCTTTCGCTCCGATCGGCCACTCATCAAGATCATCGACCGGTACGTCCCGACGCTGCATCGCTGGATCGAGTGGTGATCTTCGCGGCCTGCCGCGCGAGGCCGAAGGCGGGTTCTTGAGCCTTCGGCCCCTGCGCGGGCCGAGGTCACGGGCTCAGGGCGCGGAAGCGGGGGATGACCTCGTGGGCGAACCGGCGCTGCTCGGATTCGAACGGCTGGAACTGGAGCATCAGCGTGCTGATGCCGAGCTCGTGGAATTCCAGGATCCGCTGCGCCACCTGGTCGTAGCTGCCGACCAGTCCCGCGGCGGTGCCGCCGTTGGTGCCGATGTGCGGGTGCTTGGCGAAGGTCTGGAACATGACGGCCTTCGGGTCCGCCTGCGCGACCAGGCCGTCCCAGGTCGCCTGGCCCTTCTCGGCCAGTTCCCACTGGTACGCGAGGACTTCCCGGGCTTCCTCCTCGGTCTCGCGGGCGATGACGAACGCGGACAGGGCGTAGCGCAGCGGTTCCCCGGTGCGCGGACGACCCGCCACGTCCTTGATCAACGCCTGCACGTCCTGCTGCGGCTGGCCGTTGATGAACCAGGTGTCGGCCTGCTCGGCCGCCAGCGCCCGCGCCGGATCGGATTCGCCACCGAGGTAGACCGCGGGCCGCTCCCGCGTCCTGCTGGCGGGTTTGAGCAGGTAGTCGTCGACGTGGAAGTGCTCGCCGTGGAACGTGGTGCGTTCGCCGGAGAGCAGTCCGCGCACCACGGTGAGCCACTCGGTGCCGTAGGCGTAGCGCGCGTCGTGCTCGGCGAACCCGATGCCCGCGCGTTCCAGCTCCGGTTTGAACCAGGCGTTGACGAGGTTGATGCCGAAGCGTCCGCCGCTGATCTCCTCGATCTGCAACGCCTGCTTGGCCAGCACCACCGGGTGGTAGAGGTAGGGCTTGATCGCCGCGATGATCTCGATGCGCTCGGTCAGCGCGGCCAGCCCGGCCGCCGCCGTCCACGCGTCGAGCTGGTCGTGCTCCTCGCCGAAGGGGTTGACCACGTGCTGGGCGATCAGCGTCGTGTCGTAGCCGAGCTGCTCGGCTTCCAGGATCTGCCGTTTGTTGCGTTCCCAGGACGCGTCCACCGGGTCTTCCGGGTGGTGGAAGGAGGCCCAGTTGCCGTAGACGAGCGCCCACACGCCGAAGCGGAGTTGTGCCGACATGCCCGCAAGGTCACCAGAGCGCCGCGCCCGGCGGCCAGACCATCTCACTGCGTGAGCGCGCGGTGGCAGCGCCGTGGCGCGGGCGGCGCCGTGCCACGATCAGGGCTTCGTGGGCGTCGACTCGGGTTGACATCGGACACACCGACCCTCGGCGACAGCGGAACTCGACGGTTTCGCAATGGCTGATCGGCTGGTCAGGGCACTGGAAGGCGGCCCGTGGCGGTGTGGGGCGGCGTCGCCGGAGGTCGGCCGCTGTGCTAGAGAACTACCCGTGTCCGCTCGACTGCTCGATCCCAGTGCCCTCGCCGACGACTTCCGCGCGGAGATCCGCGCCGAGGTGGCCGCGCTGCCGGAACCGCTGACGCTGACCGGTTTCCGCGTCGAAGGCGATGGCCCCACCCAGACCTACGCCGAGTACACCCGGCGCGGCTGCGAGAAGGTCGGGATCCGCTTCGACCAGCGGGTGCTGCCCGCCGGCGACGTCGAGCGCGCCGTGCACGAGGCGGGCAGCGACCCGCGCGTGCACGGGATCTTCCTGTACTACCCGATCATGGGGCTCGCGCAGGACCGCTGGTTGCGGGAGCTCGTCGACCCGCGCAAGGACGTCGAGGGCCTGCACTCGTTCTGGAGCCGCTGCCTCTACGAGAACCGCCGCTACATCGACACCGAGCACACCAAGCGCGCCGTGCTGCCGTGCACGCCGCTGGCGGTGCTCAAGCTCATCGAGCAGGCCGAGGTCGGTGAGCGCGGTGCCGCCGAGCCGCTGGCCGGGCTGAAGGCGTGCGTGTTCAACCGCAGCGAGATCGTCGGCCAGCCGCTGGCGGCGATGATGGCCAACGACGGCGCCGAGGTCACGTCCTTCGACGTCGACGGTCCGCTGGCCTACGTGCCCTCGCAGGGCAAGGGTTCCTACGAGGTCCGCCCCACCTCCGTGGACCGCGCGACCGCGCTCGCCGAGGCCGACGTGGTCGTCACCGGTGTGCCCTCGCGGGAGTTCCCGCTGGTGCGCGCCGCCGAGATCAAGCCGGGCGCGACCTGCATCAACTTCTCCACGCTGAAGAACTACGACGACGACGTCGTGGAATCCGCCGGGGTGTTCGTCCCGCGCATCGGCCCGATGACGGTGACGATGGCCCTGCGCAACGCGGTCCGCCTCTACCGCAACTGGCACAGCTGACCCGGGGTTCCACGCCACGGGCACGTGCTCGCGCGGGGGGCGCCTTTCGACCGTCCGGAGTGCGGGAAGTTCCTCCGGGCGGGAAGCGCGGCGCGGGGCCGGTCGTTGGTGCTGGTGAGGGTCCGCCGCGAAGTGCGGACGACGGCGACAAGGAAGGTCACGGCTGATGGCTTTGACTCGGCGAGACGACATCCCACGGCACCGGCTCGGTGCTCGCGGCCCCGCGGTGAGCGCGCTCGGGTACGGGGCGATGGGGCTGTCCGGGGTGTACGGCGAGGCCGACGACGGCGAGTCGCGGGAGCTGATCCGGCACCTCGTCGAGGCCGGCATCGACCTCATCGACACCGCCGACGTGTACGGCAACGGGCACAACGAGCTGCTGCTCGGCGGCGCGCTGTCCGGCGGCCTGCGGGAGCGGGTGGCGCTGGCGACCAAGACCGGTGGCGGCGGCGGGGAAGGCCTGGGGCGCCCGGAGCGGATCCGCGAAGCGATCGACTCCAGCCTGAAGCGGCTCGGTACCGATCACGTCGACGTGTACTACCTGCACCGGGTCGATCCGTCGACGCCGATCGAGGACAGCGTGGGCGCGCTCGCGGAGATCGTCGAGCAGGGCAAGGCCCGCTACATCGGGTTGTCCGAGGTGTCGGCCGAGACCCTGCGGCGCGCGCACGCGGTGCACCCGATCGCGGTGACGCAGGAGGAGTACTCGCTGTTCACCCGCGACCTGGAGGCGGAGCTGCTGCCCGTCGCCAGGGAGCTCGGGGTGGGCGTGGTGGCCTACTCGCCGCTGGGGCGCGGCGTGCTCGGCGGGTCGATCCGCAGCGCCTCGGACGTGGAGAACCTGGCGGGCAGGCAGGCGCGCTACCCGCGGTTCTCCGAGGAGGCGCTGGAGCAGAACCTGACCCGCGTCGATCGGCTGCGGGCGCGAGCGGAGGAGCTGGGCACCACGCCCGCCGCGCTCGCGCTGGGCTGGTTGCTGGCGCAGGGCGACGACGTCGTGCCGATCCCCGGCACCCGGCGCGCGGCCAACCTGGACGCGAACCTGGAGGCGGCCCGGCTGGAGCTGCCCGCGGAGCTGGTCGCCGAACTGTCCGAGACGTTCCCGCCCGGCTCGACGGCGGGGGAGCGCTACACCGCGAACCTGCGCGGCAGCCTCGGCAGGTGACGGGCGGTCGCTGAAGCGGACCCGGTGGTCGTCGTGCGCGGCGGCCACCGTCGGTCGCTCGACGAGATGCGGGAACCGCTGGGCCCGGTGTGGGACTCCCCGGTGGTCACCGCGCTGGTCGCGCGGTTCGCGGCGCGCGGCGTGGCCGTCGAGATCACCGGGCTCGACGAGCACAGCGCCAGGCTGCACGCTCGGCTCTCCGAAGCGGAGCCCGCTCCGGCCGGGTGAGCCGAAGCGGGCACCGCCCGTGAGCACGTTCCCGTCGGTTCCACCGTTCGTGTGAGCCGCGGGCGTGCGGTGTCGCCGGAGTAGCAGGGAGCCACCGCTGCGGCATAAAACCCAAGGTATATGCCGAAAATCGGCGCCGGGGGCGGTGGATCTCCGCTCGCCGCAGGGGGCAGACTGTCCGCCACGCAAGCGTTCCCCCACCGCCTCCCGGACTGGAGATCTACCGCCGATGAGCATCGACAACGACGTTCCGACCGTGTGGGCGAAGGTCCTCGAGGAGGAACCCTGGGTTCCGTTCGAGGACCCGCACCTGCCCGGCGGCGAGAACGCGGCGCAGGTGAAGATCCTCGCGCCGAACGTCTTCTACGCCTGGTTCCCGCCGGGCTACTCGGCGCCCGCGCACAGTCACCCGTTCAACACGACCTACCACATGGTCAAGGGCGCGCTGCGCTTCGGCGACGAGGGCTGGGTCGGCGCGAACTCGGTGCGCGGCGTGCAGGCGGGACACGTCTACGGCCCCGAGGAGGCCGACCCCGTGCACGGCTGCGAGTTCCTGCTCGTCTCCGACGGGCCCATCGGCATCGACTGGGACGAGAGCGCCTGATCCGCTGACCGGGGCCGGCCATCCGCCGTCAGCGCGGGGACAAGGCGCTGCGCAGGTCGGCGTGCACCAGGAATCGCACGTGCGCGTCGGCCAGGTCCAGCAACCGGAGCAGGAGGCCCTGGTCGTCGCGCACCACGCGGAACGAGATGTCGTGCTCCTCGGCGCGGCGCTGGCACTGGTCCAGCAGGTGCAGGCCGCTGGTGTTGACGAAGGTCATCGCGGAGAGGTCCAGCACGACGGTGCCGGTGCACGAGGCGAGCCGGTGCCACAGCAGCTCGCGCAGCCGCCGGACGGTGCTGGTGTCCACCTCGCCGTGCACCGCGAGGACGATCGTGTCCGAGCTGGGCCGGTCGAGGCGCAGTTCGAGCGCACCGCCGTGGTGGTCCGCGCGGCGTTGCGGGCGGTCACCTCTGGCGGGCGCCGGGATGTCGGGCGCCTGCTGGACACCGGAGGGGGAGGCCTGCGGCGGTACCAGGCCGAACGTGGTGGAAGTCGCACTCATGCCGTCTCCTAACGAGTCCTCCGCGGGAGATCCGCGCGGCCCGGACCTCGGCGGCTTCCGAAGCGGATCGCGCGCTCGCGGGGACTCCTCGTGGTCGCCGAAGTGATCACCGGACGGCGGCGGGAGCGCCGCGACGTCACGGCCGAGCGCACGCTCTCGGCGGGGAAGTCTGTTCGCGGCTGTGGGCTCAACCGCTTTCCACGCTACATCCCGACGCAACCGGCCCCGCGCGGGCTCTCCGATGTGACGCGGGAATACCGGAACGCGCGCGGTGTCACCGGCCGGGGCGGTGCTGCGGTGGTTCGGAGGGTCGGAGGCCGAGTCGGGCGAGGTGCAGGGCGGCCAGGCCGTCGATGACGGGACGCGAGCCTTCGCGCCACGCCGCGGCCGGATCTTCGTGCACCGCGCGGAGTTCGCGATAGGGCACAGTGGACAGTGCGCGCAGCGCGAGCAGATCCGGTGCGGCGGTGCGCAATTCCTGCGCCGAGGTGGCCGCTCGCGCGTACGCGATCCGGGGCAGCAGCCACCACCGCACCAGCGGGATCAGCGCCAGCAGCAGCACCAGCCCGGCGGCGGCCGGTGCCCCCGCGCTCACCGCGTCGACCTGCGTCCGCCCCGCGTCGGTGAGCATGTCACCGGCGGCGGTTGCTCTGCTGAGGGCACCGGCCAGGTCGTCGCCGACCAGCGGCACCCTGCTCGCGGTGCGAGCGGCGTCGCCCAGGGTGCGGTCGAGGTCCTGCCCGGCGTCGATCATCCGCAGGCCGGGCGCCTGCCACTCCAGCACGGCCAGGTAGGCCCGGTGGGCCAGCCAGGCGAACACCGCGCACCAGGCGACGGCGCCCAGGTCGTGCAGCACCTGCCTCCCGGCGCGCGCCGGTGTCTGCGCGTAGAGGCGCACGAGTCCCTCCTCCTAGCCGGACGAGCCACCAAGGCAACCAGCGAACCGGGTCCCGATCAAGGACCGATCCGCCGTCGTCCGCGCGGGATCACCAGACGAGCACGGGCTTCACCGCCGTCCCGGAGCGCTGGTCGGCGACCGCCGCGTTGATGTCGGCGAAGCGGTACTCCGCGACGAGGTCCCGCACGGGGAACCGCCCGGCGGCGTGCAGCTCCAGCAGTTCCGGGATGAACCGCTGCGGCACCGCGTCGCCTTCGATGCAGCCGCGGACGGTCTTGCCGCGGTAGAGCAGGTCGCGCAGGTTCAGCGTTGCTTCCGCCGCCCCGAGACCGACCACGGTGGCCACGCCGGTGGCACCCAGCGCGGCCACCGCCTGGGTCAGCACGGCCGCGAGCCCGGTCGCCTCCAGCGCGTGCGTCACGCCGCCGCCGGTGCGCTGCGCGATCGCCGCGACGACGTCGGTCCGCGCCGGGTCCAGCGCGTCGTCCGCGCCCAGCCGCAGCGCGAGTTCCCGCCGCCGGGGCTGCACGTCGACGGCGATGATCGTGCGCACCCCGGCGGATCTCGCCGCCAGCAGCGCGGCCAGGCCGACCCCGCCCGCGCCGAAGATCGCCAGGCTCGAACCGGCGTCCGGCCGCAGCGCGTTGAGCACCGCACCGGCCCCGGTCTGGAATCCGCACCCCATCGGGGCCGCGACGAGCGGATCCACCCGCTCGCCGATCACCACGGCGTTGTCGGCGGTGGCCAAGGCGTGCGTGGCGAAGCAGGACTGGCCGAAGAACGAACCCGCCACCGGTTCGCCCCGCCGCGTCAGCGTCGGTGACCCGTCCGGGCGCCGGCCCGCGCTGTTGAGCCGCCGGGCCTGCTCGCAGTAGGGCCGGTCGCCCGCTCGGCACGGGCGGCAGCGCCCGCAGCTGCGATAGCTCAGCGCCACCCGGTCGCCGGGCTCGATCCCGGTCACGGCGGCGCCGACCCGCTCGACCACGCCGGTGCCCTCGTGCCCCAGGACGATGGGCTCCCGCCGGCGCGGATCGTCCTTGGCGACCAGGTCGGTGTGGCACAGCCCGGCAGCGGTGACGCGCACCAGGATCTCGTCGTCGCGCGGATCGTCGAGCGCAACGGTCTCCAGCACGAACTCGCCGCCCGGTTCCGGGACGACGGCTGCGGTGATCTGCATGAACCCCTCGATCTGAGCCGATCTCGAATCCGCGTCCCGGCCGCGGTGGCCGGGCTGAGCGAGGCGGTCGCGCTCGTGCGGACGGCGCTGTCGCGTGCGGCGCGGAGCCGCCCTCAGGGGGCCGCTGCGGGCGGGCCGGTCAGGTGCGTTCGAGCAGGAAGTAGTAGAAGCGCCCGTCGTCGAGGACCTGTTCCGGTCGGCCGTTCATGATCCCCATCAGGGTGTTCGGGTCGACCTGCTTGAAGTGGTCGAGCACGGGGCGCCCGTCGTAGACCATCGTCGCGGTCACCTCGCCGCGGAACTCGACGTCCCACAGCGTCGCCTCGCCGCCGCCGAGCTCGACGTTCGAGAACAGTTCTCCGTCGGCGTCCCGGCAGATCAGCGGCTTCGCGTCGAGCACCGAGTGGAAGGTCTTGCCGTGCCAGCGAGCGGCGATGAGCTGCCTGCCGAGCCGGTGGCCGGTGGCGAAGTCGGCGCCCCGCCAAGCGCCGAGCACGTCCGCGGCGGCCACGGTGTCCAGCGCGGCCCAGATCTCGTCTAGCTCGTCGGGGCAGACGCCGGAGTCCTGGTCGCGCAGTGCGGTGAACCGGGCGCGGGCTTGGTCGAGGTGCACGTCAACTCCTGGGCTGCGGCGGGCTGCGTTGCCGAACCAAGCGGTTCGGCGGCCGACCGTACTCCCGAACTGAACGGTTCGGCAAGGTAGTCTCGCCCGATGCGCGCAGCAGGACATGCCACGCGGGAGCGGATTCTCGCCGCCGCCACCGCCGAGTTCGCCGCCCGCGGTGTCGCCGGGGCCCGGATCAACCGAATCGCGACCGAGGCGCGCGCCAGCAAGGACCGGCTCTACGCGTACTTCCCCAGCAAGCAGGCGTTGTTCGACGAGGTCGTCCGGCAGTGGGTCGTCGACGTCGACGAGCGGACCGCGGTGCGCGGCGACGACGTTGCGGGCTACGTGGGCAGGTTGTTCGACCACTACCTGGACAACCCGCAGAGCGCCCGGCTGCAGGCGTGGATCGACCTGGACGAGCCCGAGCGGCTGGCGGCGGACGACCTGCGGCTGACCGCGCTGCGCCCGAAGATCGACGCGATCCGGCAGGGGCAGGCCGACGGGCACGTCGATGCCTCCTGGCATCCGGCGGACCTGCTCATCGTGCTGCTGGGGATCGCGCGGTCGATGGCGCTGTCGGCTCTGGCGGTCGGCAAGATCGACGGCGGCCCACGGGGTCGGGACGCAGCGGGGATCCGGCGGGCGGCGGTGCTCGCCGCGCAGCGAGTGGCCGAGCCATCGTCAACCGAAGGTTGACGGCCGATGATCGTCAACCTAGGGTTGACGCATGAGCGAACCGTTGCAGCTGGCGAACCCCGTTCGCCTCGACGACCTGATCGACGCCATCACGAACGTGCACTCCGGTGCGCTCGACCGGCTCTCCGCCGCGGTCATCGCGGCCGACCACCTCGGTGAGGTCTCCGACCACCTCATCGGCCACTTCGTCGACCAGGCGCGCCGTTCCGGCGCGTCCTGGAAGGAGATCGGCGCGGGCATGGGCGTCACGAAGCAGGCGGCGCAGCAGCGCTTCCTGCCGAAGGGCGGCACGCCCGACCTCGACCCGGCACAAGGATTCGGCCGGTTCACGCCGCGTGCCCGCAACGTCGTGCTGGCCGCGCAGAACGAGGCGCGCGCCGCGGGCAACACCGAGATCCGGCCGGAGCACCTGCTGCTCGGGCTGCTCGCCGAACCGGGGGGCCTGGCCATGCGCGCGATCACCGCGCACGGCATCACCCCGGAGGCCGTGCGTCGAGCCGCCGCGGCGCCGCTGCCCGCCGGGGTGGACGAGGTGCCCGACCTGATCCCGTTCGACGGGGGCGCGAAGAAGGTGCTGGAACTGACCTTCCGCGAGGCGCTGCGCCTGGAGCACAACCACGTCGGCACCGAGCACGTCCTGCTGGCGATGCTGGAGCAGGAGAACGGCGGCGGCGTGCTCGCCGAGCTCGGCCTGGCCAAGCCCGCCGTCGAGGAGCACGTCGTCGCGGGCCTCGCCGCCATGGCCGCGGCACTCGACGCGGACGCGGATCCGGCCGGTGACTAGGGTCGGCGCCATGGTCGAACCTGCCGAAACCCCGCCGGGTCGCGCGGATTTCACCGTCCTCTGGCCGATCACCACGCGCTGGTCCGACAACGACGTCTACGGGCACGTCAACAACGTCGTGCACTACTCGTGGTTCGACACGGCGGTCAACGGGTGGCTGATGCGCGCCACCGGGGCCGACATCCGCGAGTTCCCCGAGATCGGACTGGTCGTCGAGACGAACTGCCGGTACCTCGCCGAACTCGGCTTCCCCGATGACGTCGAGGTGGGTGTGGGCTTGGAGCGGCTGGGCAACTCCAGTGTGGTGTACCGGCTCGCCGTGTTCGGCAACGGTGCCGCCGAACCGGCCTCGCTGGGCCGCTTCGTGCACGTGTACGTCGACCGGGAGACCCGGCGTCCCGTTCGCGTGCCCGAGCGCATCAGGACCGCGCTCACCGGCCTCGCGGTCCTCGGCGGCTAGGAGCGGCCGAACAGCGGCGTCACCGAAAGTGCTGGTGCAGTAACGTGAAGTGATGCACCGGTGAGTCGGAGGTGGGGCCATGGGGCGGCCTGGAGCGCGACAGGAACGCACCGAGGACATCGACGTGCGGCGCCCCAACTCGGCCCGCATGTACGACTACTTCCTGGGCGGTTCGGCGAACTTCGAGATCGACAGGGAAGCCGGCCGGAAGGTCATCGAGGCCATGCCCGACACGGTCCACTCGATCCGCGCGAACCGCGGATTCCTCGGCCGGGCGGTCCGCTACCTCGTCGAGCAGGGAGTGGAGCAGTTCCTCGACCTCGGTTCCGGCGTGCCCACCGTCGGCAACGTGCACGAGATCGCGCACGTGCTCGACCCGTCGGTGCGCGTGGTCTACGTCGACAAGGAACCCGTGGCGGTCGCGCACAGCAGGCAACTGCTGGGCGACGTCAAGCAGGCGGACATCATCGAGGCCGACCTCCGCGACGTGCGGGGCGTGTTGGACGGCGCGACGGCGACCGGACTGCTCGACACCGCCCGCCCGGTCGGCCTGCTGATGGTCTCGGTGCTGAACTTCATCGCCGACTACCAGGAGACGACCGAGGTCGTGCGCGGCTACCTCGACGGCCTCGTGCCAGGCAGCTACCTCGCGCTTTCGCACGCGACGGCGGCGGGATTGCCGCAGGAGACCGCCGACCGCGTCGCGGAGGTGTACCGGAACGTCAACCCGCCGAGCTACTGGCGTTCGCCGGAGCAGATCGACGCGCTGCTGGGCGGGCTGGAACTCGTCCCGCCCGGCCTGGTGGCGCCGTCGCACTGGCGTCCGGACGTGCCGCCGGAGGTGTCCGCCGAGCGCATCGCCTACCGGGCCGGGGTCGGTGAACTCGTCGCCAGGTGAGGCAGGGACGTCCCGCTACCGCCGGCGAGACCGGGACGGCCGATCGGGCGAGGCGGGACGTACGACCGCCGGCCGGAAGTCGTAGGTATCGCGACCTCGAAGGGGGATCTCCGCGCGAGCTCGTTCCGCAACGATCGTCAGGTGACCACAACTACGCTTTCCTCGGGCGAGACGAGGAAAATCGACCCCCGCGAGACCGCGCGGCTCGTCGGGGTGGACGCCGCCCGCGGCCTGGCCGTGCTGGGGATGTTCGCCGCGCACACCGGGCCGCCGCAGGGACCGCTGCACGCGCTCGTGGCCGGGCGCTCGGCGGCGTTGTTCGCGGTGCTCGCGGGCTTGTCGATCGCGCTGCTCAGCGGTGGCGCGAACCCGGCGACCGGCCGGTCGGCCGCGCCGCGGATCGCGGTGCGCGCGGTGGTGCTGTTCGTGCTGGGGCTCGCGCTGACCGCGCTGCAGACGCCGGTCATGGTGATCTTGACGTCGTACGCCGTGCTGTTCCTGCTGTCGATCCCGTTGCTGCGCCTGCGTTCCGCGGCGCTCGCCGTCGCGGCGGCGGTGCTCGCCGTCGCCGGTCCGCTGGTGTCGTTCCTCGTCCGATCGGCCATGCCGCCGCAGCAGGAACTCGGCGTCACTCCCCGTTTCGAGTCGTTCGGATCATGGGAAGCGGCGGGCACCGCGCTGCAGCACGTGCTGCTCACCGGTGCCTACCCGGTGCTGACGTGGCTGCCGTTCGTGCTCGCGGGAATGGCGCTGGGCAGGCTCGACCTGCGGGCGGTGCGCGGCAGGCTCGTGCTCGTCGGCGGCGGGCTCGCGCTGCTCGGCTACGGCGGATCGTGGCTGGCGATGCACGTGTTCGGCGGGCGGGACCGGGTGCTGGAGCTGTTCGGCGGGGCGCTGCCGCCGGAAATCGTGGACGCGACGCTGGCCACCGGCTTCGGCGCGGTGCCCACCACGGACCCGATCTACCTGCTGTCGGCGGGCGCGCACAGCGGCAGTCCCGTCGAGATCATCGGAGCGACCGGGGTGGCGGTGCTCGTGATCGGGCTGTGCCTGCTCGCGGAAAGCGCGGGAGCGCTGCTGCTGCCGATCGCTTCGGTCGGGGCGCTCGCGCTCACCTCGTACGCGGGGCACATCGTGGCGCTGGCCGCGATCGGACTTCCCGCCTCGTGGGCCTCATGGCTGGTGCTGACCGCGATCACGCTGGTGTGCGCCACGCTGTGGCGGACGCTGCTCGGACGAGGCCCGCTGGAATGGGCACTGCACCACCTCTCGTCATGGCAACGTTCGCAACGACCCGCATAGCCGCCGGTGCGGCGAAACCGCAACGCCCATCAGTGTTCGTAGTCAGTGTCCTGTCAGCGGCGAAGCCGCTGAGCAGCGACCAGCTTGAGCAACCGGCACCGCCGCGGGTTCTCAGCGGTTTCCTCGCGAGGACAGCATTTTTCCTCGTGGCGGAGCCACTTGGAAAAATGATCCCGCAGCGAGGAAACCGCTGAGGTTCCGCTACCTGACCCGCTACTCAAGCCGGAAGAATCGAGCCTTCAACCATCACGGCTGGCTCGGCGCTTTTCGTGGAAGGCGTGGTCTCGGCGCACTAGCCGGGCCACCTCGTCGGCGCTGGCGGGGCCGAGCGTCGGCGGGGCTTGGCGCAGGGTGCGCACCACTTCGTCGGTGCCGACGCTGACCAGCGCCAAACCGGGGCGGCGCACGGTGCCGAGCTGGGCGCGGGGGTTGATGATGACGACCACCGAGCGCACCAGCGCTTGGCGGCCCCGCTTCTGCAGGAAGTCCGCCAGTGCCTTGGACACGTCGGTGACCTGGCGGCCCCAGCTGCGTCCGCTGCGGTCGGTGAGGGTGCGGTTCTCGACGAGGTTGCCGTAGCGGTCGAACACCTCGGAACGCCAGGAATCCCCGTCCACGTGCACCTTGCCGGGGTGGTTCTTCACCTCGATGGCCCAGATCCCGCCGGGACCCACCACCAGGTGGTCGACTTCGCCGCGGCCGTTGCGGTAACCGCGGAACACCGTCCAGTCGTCGGAGAGCCGGTCGAGCGCCGAGGTCATCGCGTCCTCGGCCTCGATCCCGGCTTCCTGCTGGGCCAACCGGTGCTGCACCTGGTCTTCGTCGGCCGGGCGCTGCGCCTGGAGCCTGCGAAGCTCCAGCCACTGGGGCAGGAGCTTCCACACCTGCCACCAGCGCCGCGCGGCGTGCCGCGCCCGCACGTCCGCCACCGCCTGTTCGTACCGGCTGCGCCGCTGCTCGGCGGCCTGCTCGGTACGGCGGGCGGCGAACCGCGGATGGTCGGAGAGCACCTCAACACGCACCCCCGAACCGTACCGGGTGCCGTGGTGCTCACCGCCCCCACGCGGGGCGGTTCGACGCCCAGGGCGTCGTTCGCGACGAGTCGGTGAAGTCCTCGTCGTCCTCGTCGGAGTCCCGGCCGCGGGTTCGGGCCGGTGTGCCGGGCTGCTCGGCGGGGGCGAGTCGCTCGCCGATCGCGGCGGCCACACCGCGACCGCAGCCCCATTCCAGCGCGACGAGGCCCCGCCGCGTCGACTCCGCGCACGCCTCGGCGCTGAGCCGGGTGATCTCGGCGGCCAGCCGCTGCGGTCCTAGCGCGATCGCCTGCTCCGACACGGTGAGCTCGGTGAGCAGGCCGTTCAGGTCGACCGACAGCGAGATGCCCTCGCCGGTGGCCGTGCCGCGGATCTCGGCCATTCCCGCGGCCAGCCCGCGATTCGCGGGCAAGCTCTCGGCTATCGCGATCAGCGTCTTGACGCTGCGTCCGTCGCCCATCGCTACCTCCGGTCCTCGTCGTGGCGGGCGGCGTCGCCCGGTTCCAAGCCCAGCGCCGCGCGGTCTTGCGCGCTCAGCCCCGAGAGCCGGGGGTCGCGCGCCGCAGCGCGGGTGGCCTGGGCGTTCGCCTCGTGGGCCAAGGTCGTGATCGTGCTCGCCAGCTTGGCGCCGCCGCCGCGCAGCGCGCTCGGGTCCAGCACGAGGGAGCGCAGCGCTCCGCCGGGGGAGACTTCGACGGCGACGCCGTCGCGTTCCGCACGTCCGGTGGTCATTCGGGATGCACCCCTCCGTAGAACTTGTCCGCGTCGTCGGGAAGCGTGTAGGTCATCCGCTGCACCTTGTCGCTGGAATTGCCTTCGATCGTGGTGATCTGGTTGCCTTCGACCTTCTCGATGATGCCGATGTGGGTGCTCTGCATCTGGTCCGGTCCGGTGCCGAACAGCAGCGCGTCGCCCGGTTTCGCGCTCTCCGCAAGGGAATCCTGGTCGTAGGCGGTCCCGTGCTCCTGGCCCCACTTGTAGACGTCGCCGCTGTAGCCGAGGCTGCCGATGTCCACTCCGGCTTCCTGCCACATGGAGGTGGCGAAGTAGGAGCACCACGGCTGCCCGTCCGGACCCCACTTGTTCTTGTCGTTCGGGCCTTCCTCGAAGCCCAGGTTCTCGCGCGCCCTCGCGAGGATGTCCTCGGTCTTCGATCCCGGCTTGTCCTGACCGGCGTCGCCCGGTCCTCGCCGGCCCCGTCCGTCTCCTGCTCCTTCGGCGGATCGGCGATGCCGTCGCCGTCGAGGCGCTGCTGCAACTCGCGCAGCTTCTGCGCGGCCCGCTCCATCTCGTCCTGAGCTCCCTTGAGCTCCCCGCCGGAGTCCTTGATGAACCCGCCCGCCAGGTCGTTGAGCTGCGCGGCGGCCTGCATCAGGCCACCCGGAGCGTTGAGCCCCACCGCGGCGAGCCCGGCGCCCAGGAGCTGCGTGGACTTCTCGACGAAGTCGCCGATGAGGCCGCCGACGGTGTCGTGCCTGCCGCCGAGCGCCTGGGACACCTCGCCCGCGATCTTCGCGGCCTCCGCGCTCGCCTCCGCGGTGGTCGCGAGGTCGGTGGTGAGTTTCTCCACCTGCTGCTTGAAACCGTCGATGGCCTTGCTCTGCCAGCCGCCCAGCAGTGTCTCGGCCGCTTCGCGCTGGGCGTCGCTCTGCTGCCGGGCCCCTTCGGCGGCTCGCTCCAACGCGCCCTGCGCGTCCTGCACGCCCCCGGCATCGCCGTCCAGCTTCCCCTGGTGCGCGGTGAGCTCGCCGACGAACTTCGTGGCGATCGCTGCCACATCCACCTGTTCCTCCCCCGTGTCAGAGCTTCAGGACGCCTTCCAGTGCCTTGATCGACTCGTCGTCCGCGTCGAGGTACGTCTTGGCCGCGTCCGCGGCGGCCTGCCCGAGCGAGCGGGCGCTCTCGCCGACCGCGGCGACCTGCTTGTCGAGGCTCTTGCTCAGATCGGCCAGCGCGCCGGCGAATCCCGTCTCCTCGCCGACCTCGCCGAAGCTGTTCGGGGCGAGGCCGGTCACCGAATCGAGGGCGCGCTTGCCGATGTTCCCCAGTTCTTCGGCGATCCCCTCCACGGCTTTGGCGTAGTCGGTGAGGAGATCCGTTTCCACGGTGAAGCCGTTGTCCTGGCCGCCGCTGTCGGCGGGCGGTCCGGATGGTTGCTCGGTGCTCCCGCCCGGCGGTCCGGAGGGGCCGGTGTCCCCGCCGCCCTCGATCGTGGCGGCGGCCTTCTGGGCTTCGTCGAGGTGTTCCTTGTAGGTGCCGTCGTTGTAGGTCGACCACGGGACGAAGTTCTCGCCGTTCCCGGCGATCGAGTAAGCCGCCTCGGCGTTCTTCGCCGGGTCGAGCAGTTCGTCATCGGAACTCAGGCCGAATTGCTCGCGGCGGCCCGGACCGAGGTCGCCGTGCAGGTTGATCTGCCAGAGACCGTACGAGTCGTCGGGTTCCTGACCGTTGTGCGCTTCGGTGTTCCCGCTGGATTCGGCCATCGCCACCGCCACCGCGGTGGACAATGCCTCGCCGCGGAAACCCGCGTCGTAGGCGTGCTGAGCGATCTGCTCCGGTGAAAGTGTCGTCACGGTGAGGAGTATGGGCACGCCGCTACCGGGGAGTCGGTGAAATCGGGTATTTCCCGCGAAAAGGAACCGCTGCGGGTTTTCGGGAGGAAAGCGATCGTCCCGGTCGATTTCGGTAACGAATCGAAAGCGGCGTGCACAGTGGACGGAGTTCTCAGTGGACGGCGGGAAGAGGTGGAACATTCCGGTGCGCGGGCGGTTTTTCCCGATCGGTGTTCCGGCATGCCCGGACATGATTGCGAGCGAACGAAAAGACGTGGACATGATCCGATGCCGGTCTTCACTCGTCAGGCCGGAACGAACATCACCGATTCGGCCGAGCGCCGCGGACATGTGATCTGTGGCGGCCGAACCCCCGCGTGCGGTCCGGCGGTGGTGCACTGGCCGAGGCCACCGGCGGCGGTGGCGCAGCGACGACATCACCGGCGCGGCCGGTGCGGCACTGGAGGCGCATCGATGATCACCACCGGGTGGGACGGGCCGATCGGACTGATCACGCTCGACCGGCACGAACGGCGCAACGCGCTCGACCTGGAGCACTGCGAGGCGCTGCGCGACGCGGTGCCCGCACTGGTGGAACAGGGCGCGCGGACCTTGGTGATCACCGGCGCGGGCAGCACCTTCTGCGCGGGCGCCGACCTCGACGGCGTGTACGGCGACGAGTTCCGGGACGGGCTCTACGACGCGCTGCAGACCGTGCTCACGGTGCCGGTCCCGGTGATCGCCGCCGTCAACGGACCCGCGGTCGGCGCGGGCGCCCAGCTCGCGCTGGCGGCCGACCTGCGGATCGCCGCGCCGGACGCGTACTTCGCGGTGCCCACCGCGCGCAACGGCCTCGCCGTCGACCCGTGGACGGTCCGGCGCCTGTCGCTGCTGGCCGGGGGAGGAGCCGCCCGCTCGCTGCTGCTCGCCGCCGACCGGCTCGGCGCCGAAGTGGCCCACCAGCGCGGCGTGGTGGACCGGCTCGGGGACCACGACGCGGCCGTGGCGTGGGCGCGGGAGATCGGTGAGCTGGCGCCGCTGTCGCTGCGCTACTCGAAGATGGCGCTGAACTCGCTCGACTCCGGCGGGTTCGACCCCGGCGAGCAGGCCGACGAGCTCGAAGCGGCCTACGCGGACTGCTGGGCCAGCGAGGACGCCGCCGAGGCGAGCCGGGCCCGCACCGAACGGCGCACGCCGCGGTTCCAGGGCAAGTGATCACTCGCGGGTGCGCGCGGTGCAGGCGCTGACCAGCGCCTGCACCGCCACCAGCGCCAGCACCGGCGCGGCCAGCAGCCACGGAGCGGTGCCGAGGTGATCGACCGACTCCGCGATCATCGCGCCCCACTCCGGGCTCGGCGGTGGTGGTCCCAACCCGAGGAAACCCAGCGCCGCCACGGTGTTCACCAGCGCGGGCAGGCGCACCGCGGCGAGCGCACCGGTCGCGGGCGCCAGGAACGGCAGCAGCGAGCGGTGCCAGATCCGCAGCCGGCCCGCGCCGAGCGCCCGGTGCGCCAGCACCCAGTTCCGCGTCCGCAGCTGCGCGGTCATCGCGTCCGCGTTCCGGGCGAACGGCAACCAGCCCACCCCGGCCAGGGCCAGCAGCAGCGCCGTCGTGCTCGGCCCCGCGACCAGCGCCGTCACCAGCGCCACGATCAGCGGCGGCAGCGCCGTCGCCACGTCCACGCCCGCCCGCACCACCGCGGCCACCGGCGAGGTGCTCCAGCCCGTCGCGCATCCGGCCAGCGTGCCCAGCAGCACGGCGGCGGCCAGCGCGGTGCCCGCGGTGCCGAGCGTGACCACCGCGCCGTGCGCGAGCCTCGCCAGCACGTCCCGGCCCAGCTCGTCGGTGCCCAGCGGGTGCGCGAGGGACGGGGCTCGCAGCACCTCGCCCATGTTCGTGGCCAGCGGGTCGCCGCCCGCCGCGAACACCAGCACCAGCAGGAACGTCCCGGCTCCGAGCAGCCCGGCGATGCGACGCGGCGTCATCGGAGGGCCTCCCGCCGGGTGCGGGGCTCGGCGGCGAGCCCGAGCAGATCACCCGCCGCACCCACGCACAGCGCCGCGAGCGCCGCCACCACCAGACCGGCCTGCACCACCGGCACGTCCTGCGCGCGCACCGCCTCCACGACGGTGCTGCCCAGCCCGGGGATGTCGAAGACGACTTCGATGGCGGTGGTGCCGGAAACGGCGCCCGCCGCGTTGTAGGTCACCAGCGACAGCGCCGCGGGCAGCGCGGGCCGCGCCAGGTGCACGCCCCAGATCCGCGCCGCGCCGAGCCCCCGCGCCCGCGCCGCGAGCGCGAAGTTCTCCCGCCGCAACGCCACCACCTGTTCGCGGGTCACCGCGGCGATCGGCACCGCCAGCGACGGCACCAGCGACAGCAGCGGCAGCACCGAGTGCTCCGGGCCCCGCCACCCCGAGCTCGGCAGCACCTGGAGCCCGACGGCGAACACCAGCACCAGGATCGGGGCCAGCGCGAACTCCGGGAGCGCCGAGAACACCCGCACCAGCCCGGACAGCACCCGGTCGGTGACCGAACCGGGGCGGTGCGCCGCGAGCAGGCCCGCCAGGTAGCCGACGAGGAACGACAGCACGGCCGCGCCCAGCGCGATGCCCAGCGACACCTGGAGCGCGGGCCCGATCACCGCCGCGACCGGGACGCCGGAGACCCACGAGGACCCCAGGTCGCCGGTGGCCATGGAACCGAGCCGCGCCAGAACCCGTTGCGGCAGCGGCAGATCCAGCCCCAGCTCGGTGCGGATCCCCGCCAGCACCGCCGGATCCGGGTCGGCCTCCGCGTAGCGGGCGGCGAGCACCGTGCGGGCGGCGTCCACCCCGGTGAGCTCCGGCAGCAGCACCGCGACCAGCACGATCAGCGCCGCCACCACCGGCGCCACGCCCAGCCGGGCCAGCAGCCCGCGCCCTCCCGTCACCGTCGCGGGGTTCGGGCGGAGAGCAGGAAGAAGCCGGGTGCGCTCGGATACGGCGCGGTGTCGAACAATCCGGTGCGATCGGTGCGCTCGACGAACCCGGCCCGGCCGACCAGCTCGGCGCAGCTCGCGAAGTCGAACCCCATCGGCAGCGCCGGCGCGGCGTCCGCGTAGGACGCGCCGAACCGCCGCTCGGTCGCGTCGTCCCCGGCCGCGGCCTCGTTCCACCGGCCGTCGCTGACGACCAGCAGCCCGCCCGGTCGCAGGACCGCCGCCCACGAGTCCACCGCGCGCCGCGCGTCGGGCAGCGTCCACAGCACGTTGCGGGTGACCACTACGTCGAACGGTCCCGCGGGCGGTTCGTCGGCCGCGCCGAGCAGCCACCGGACGTCGAGCCCTTCGGCGGCACCGCGCTCCCCGGCGACCTCCAGCATTCCCGGCGAGGCGTCCTGCCCGGTGACGCGGTGGCCGTCGGCGGCGAGGATGCGGGCGAGGAATCCCGTGCCGCAGCCCGAATCCAGCACGCGCGCGCCCGGACCGGCCAGGTCCGCCACCAGCGGCCCGAGGCGCTTCGCCCACAGGTCCCGCGCCGGGTCCTGGCCGGGTTGCCGGTCGTAGCCGCGGCGGGCGCGGTCGTTCCAGTAGTCGATGATCGGGGTGCTCATCGCAGCACGACCTCCTCGGTGAGGAACTCCCGTTCCAGCGGGTCGGCGGGGACGCCGCTCACCTCGGCGCGGTGGGCGAAGCGCTGCTGCTCGTGCACCAGCGGCACGCCCGCGACGCGCTCGGCGAGCAGGTCGTCGGCGCGGCGGAAGACCGCGGCGCGCCGGTCCGGGGCGCTGATCCCGGGCAGCTCGGCGAGCAGCGAATCCAGCTCTGGCGCGCAGAAGTGGTCCAGGTTGAACCCGCCCCGGCAGCTGAAGTCGCTGGTCAGGTGCGCGGCGGCGTCGGGGACGTCGACGAGCTGGTTGCGCGAGTACACCGCGGCGTCGAGCTCCCCGGACAGGATGCGCGGCTCGATGCTCCCGGCGGGTTCCTGCACGATCCGGACGGTGAACCCGGCCCGGCCGAGCTCGTCGGCGACGACGGTCGTCAGCGCGGGCAGCTCCGGGCGGTCCGGGTAGGTGCCGATGGTGATGGGAACGGGCGCTCCGCCGGTGACCTCGGTGACGGTCCGCCGCGCCGCCGCCGGGTCGGGCCGCGGCGGCGGGTGCTGCTCGCTCCACGGCACGGCGGGCCCGAAGTAGCGGCTCGCGGCCACTCCCTGCCCCCGCAGCACCCCGGTGACCAGGCCCGCGCGGTCGATCGCCGCCGCGGCGGCTTCGCGCAGGCGCGGGTCGGCGAACGGGCCGCCGGAGGTCTTGAGGTGCAGCGCCGTCGTGCGCGGCAGGTCCACCGCGTCGACCCGGAGCCCGGAATCGGCGCGCACCTCGGCGAGCTGGGAGACCGGGACCTTGTCGATGAGGTCGAACTCGCCGCTGCGCAGCCCGTTCACCCGCGCCGAGGCGTCCTCCACGAACCGCACTTCGGCCCGCTGGACCTGCGCGAGCCCGCCGCGGTAGCCGTCGAACCGGCGCAGCGACACGCTTCGGTCGCCGTCGGTTCCGGTCACCTCGAACGGCCCGGTGCCCGCGCCCTTCGCCGGGTCGACCGAACCGTCCGGGCGGATCGCGGCGGGCGCGAGGACCGCCGTGTTCGCGGCGCTGAGCCGCTGCGGCAGGATCGGATCGGGTGCGGAGGTGCGCACCGCGAGCGTGCGCTCGTCCAGCGCGTCGGCGCGTTCGACGGTGCCGCGCAGCGCTCGCGGCGGGGCGGGGTCGTGCACGACGCGGTTGATCGACTCCGCGGCGGCGCGCGCCGTCACCGGCTCACCGGAGTGGAAGCGCACGCCCTCGACGAGCGTGAACCGCCACTCGGTCGGCGCGGTCCGGCGCCACGACTCGGCCAGTCCGGGCTCGGCGCCGCCGTCCATGGCGCCGTCGACGAGCGTTTCGGTGACGCCGAGCCGCTGCATCAGCAACGCGTCGTCGGAGGCGGGGGACCAGTCGGCCCGCGGCGGGATCGTCACCGCCACCCGCAACGTGCCCGCATCCGCTCCACCGCCGGTGAACCCGCACCCGGCGAGCACCAGCACGAGCCCGAAGGCCAGGAATCCCACACCGCGTCGCAATTGCCAACTCCTTGCAACAAGACCGACGCGGATCCTTGCACGACCCGGACGGCGACGACGAGGAATAGTGGCGATCGCCTCCCGAACCGCCGAACGCGGCAGCGCACCGGCGGAACGGCCCTGCTGTGGGAACTGTGGAAAATTCCCAGTTGTGCCGTGGAAAAGCGGCCCGAGCGGACTTGCGGGGGAGCGCGGACCCTCGCGATTCGGGAACGCTGAGCTGGCGAGGTCGCGAGCGCTTGGGCCGAATGCCACGTCACGGCCGGTGGACGCGGTCGGGAGCAGGTGCGGGCGGGCCACCTCAAGTGATCTTGACGGACGGGCGGCCGGACGGTTGGCTGCTCGCCGTCACCGGATCGAGATCGGTCGTCGCCAGAGGAGCCAGCCATGCCCACCCCGTCGCCCCAGCCGTCCCGCCGGGCCCTCCGGCTGCTGCTCGTCACCGGTGTCGCCGCGAGCGCCCTCGGCGCCACCGCGCTGCCCGCCCTGTCGGCGGCCTCCGCCGCGCCGGTCGCCTCCTCGGTCGCGCCGCCCGCGCTCGCCGCGCACCTCGCCGCCGAAGGCGATCTCACGGACCCGCGCACCAAGGACATCGCGATGCAGCTCGTCTCCAGCGCGGAGAACTCCTCGCTGGACTGGCGCGCGCAGTTCGGCTACATCGAGGACATCGGCGACGGCCGCGGCTACACGGCAGGCATCATCGGCTTCTGCTCCGGCACCGGGGACATGCTGGAACTCGTCGAGGCCTACACCGAGGCGAAGCCGGACAACCCGCTCGCCGAGTACCTGCCCGCGCTGCGCGAGGTCAACGGAACCGACTCCCACGAAGGACTCGACCCCGGCTTCACCGACGCCTGGGCGCAGGCGGCCGAGGACCCGGACTTCCAGCAGGCGCAGGAATCCGAGCGCGACCGGGTCTACTTCAGCCCCGCCGTGGACCAGGCCAAGGCCGACGGCCTCGGTGCGCTCGGCCAGTTCGCCTACTACGACGCGATCGTGATGCACGGTCCCGGCCAGGACTGGCCCAGCTTCGGCGGCATCCGCCAGGCGGCGCTGGACCGCGCGACCCCGCCCGCCGAAGGCGGCGACGAGACGGCCTACCTGCACGCCTTCCTCGACGCCCGCGTCGAGGCGATGCGCGAGGAGGAGGCGCACAGCGACACCAGCCGCGTCGACACCGCCCAGCGCCGGTTCCTGGACGAGGGCAACCTCGCCCTGACCCCGCCGCTGCACTGGGAGGTCTACGGCACCCCGTTCAGCATCGAGCAGTGACCCCCGGCCCCGGAGCGGCTCCCGCCCGGAACGACGACCAGTAGCTCGCTCCGCCCCACTCCGTACGCCCCCCCCCGAAAGGCCCACCTCACCACCCGCAGTCACCCCGCAATTTCGCGAGAAATCGCACCCCTGCCACACCCGCGCCACCCAAAACCCGGCCGTAACACCAGTTCAAGACCCGTGTTTGCCGGGGAACTCATTTCGGGGGCTCGCGATTTCTCGCGAAATTGCGCGAGTTGTCCACAGGTGGGGAATCGGTCCCCAGTCGTTCAGGGGTGCCCCGGCGGGGGAGCTGCCCGGGACTGGACCAGGTGATCGGGGGCGAAGTGGACCAGGTGGGTGGGCCACTCCGGGACTAGCGTTGCTCGCATGGCGAACGAATCCGGCTACGAACCCGAACACGCGCCGCGGCTGAACCTGCAGGAACTCGCACCGGACGTGTACAAGAGCATGATCCGGCTGGACTCGGCGGCCCGGAAGGGCCTCGACCCGGTTCTGCTGGAGCTGGTGAAGATCCGCGCGTCGCAGCTCAACCACTGCGCGTTCTGCCTCGACATGCACAGCAAGGACGCGCTGGCAGCCGGTGAGTCGGTGCAGCGCGTCGTGCAGCTCTCGGCGTGGGAGGAATCGCGGCACTTCTACACCGCGAAGGAGATCGCGGCGATCGAACTCACCGAGGCGATCACCGTGCTGACCGACGGGTTCGTGCCCGACGACGTCTACGACCGGGTCGCGAAGCACTTCGACGAGACCGAGCTGGCGCATCTCATCGCCGCCATCACGGTGATCAACGCCTGGAACCGCTTCGCCGTGACCAGCCGCAACGTCCCCGGCCACTACACCCCGGGCTCGCACTGAACGTTCCTCCGGAACGGCCTGCGCAGGTGTCCGGCGGTGGAACCCGGTGGCTCCGCCGCTGAGACGGCACCGCGAGGCGAGGACGTCGAGCGCGGGGCTACCCGCGGGGTTTCGCCCTGGTGTGGACCCGTTCTCCCTGGGGTCCGAACAGGACGAGGAGTTCCACCGTCGCGGCGTCGGCGGGGCCGAACCAGTGCGGGACCCGGGTGTCGAACTCCGCCGCCTCGCCGGCCTGCAAGGTCAGGTCGCGTTCGCCGAGCACCAGTCGCAAGCGTCCATTGAGGACGTAGAGCCACTCGTAGCCCTCGTGCGTCTGCGGGTCCGGCTCGCCCCGGCCGGTGGGAATGATCATCTTGAACGCCTGCACGCCGCCGGGGCGCCGGGTCAGCGGGATGTGCGTCATGCCGTGGCGCACGATCGGCTTCGCGTGGATCCGCGGATCACCCGTGGCGGGGGCGCCGACGAGTTCGTCCAGCTGGACCTGGTGCGCTTTGGCCAGCGGCAGCAGCAGTTCCAGGCTGGGGCGGCGGCTGCCGGATTCGAGGCGGGACAGGGTGCTCACCGAGATGCCGGTGGCCTCCGACAGCCCGGCCAGCGTGAGCCCGCCGCGCTTGCGCAACGCCCGCAGCCGCGGCCCCACCTCCGCCAGCGTCGCGTCCAGCTCGGGGGACGAGGGTTCGCTCATCCGGCCATTGCAGGATCGGCAACGGAATTTGTCAACGGTTCGCGAGGGTGTGCGCTGCCGCGAAGGCGGCCGATGCGTCCGATCGGGTCCGGTTTCACCCGGTGCCGCCCCCTTCCGGTTCGGCTCGGGGCTTTACGGACAGTAGGGTGCCGGATCGGGAGGGGCACCGAGAGAAGGAGGAAAGCGATGGTGTGGACCATCCTCGGCTGGATCGTCTTCGGCCTGATCGCGGGTTTCATCGCGCGGGCCGTCGTTCCGGGCAAGGACGACATCGGACTGCTGATGACGATCGTGCTCGGCGTCGTCGGCTCGGTCGTCGGCGGCCTGATCTTCGGGCTGCTGACCGTGGGCATCCGGGGCTTCCAGCCGACCGGCTGGATCGGTTCGATCATCGGCGCGATCGTCGTGTTGATCATCTACAACAAGGTCACCGGGCGCAAGAGCCGCCAGGATTGAGCGACAGCGGCGCGGGTCCCTGCGGCCCGCGCCGTGCCCGGAACGAGACCGGCCGTTGACGTCCTGATCCAGCAGAGGTGAGACGTGGCGGGTGAGGCCCGGCGGTGGTCCGCCGCCAGAGCGTTCGGCGTCGTGGTGGTCTCGGCGGGCGTCGTGGTCGCCGTCGCCGCGGCACTGCTCGCGTTCGGCGCGCTGATTCCCGCGCTGCCGTTCTTCGGCGTCCTCGGCTCGCAGCTCGTCGGCCGGTGGGCCTTCCGTTTCGTGCTGCTCGGCCTCGTGCTGGCGGTGGTCGCCGCGGCCGGGTGGTGGCTGCGGGTGCGGCGATCCGCCGGAGTGCTCGGCGGCGGCGCCCTGATCGCGCTGGCCGGCTCACTCGTCGTGCTCGGCGGCCAGCTCTCCTTCGCGCACGACCGCGGTGTTCCGGTCGGGTTCGCCGACGTGCTGGGCGCGGGCACGCCCGCCGCGCCACCGGACCGGACCGAGGTCTTCGCCGAGGCCGAGGGCCACGAACTGCGGGCCTCCGTCTGGTCCCCGCCGCGCTCGGGTGCCGAGCGCCCTGCCGTGGTGTGGGTGCACGGCGGTGGCTTCAGCTCCGGCAGCCGCTTCGAGCAGCGCGCCCTGTACCGGTACCTCGCGGACCGGGGCTATCCGGTGATCTCGATCGACTACCGCCTCACCCCGCCGCCGCGCTGGTACGACGCCACGTCCGATGTGGTGTGCGCGCTGTCCTGGATCACCGAGCACGCCGCTGAGCTGGGGGTCGACCCGTCGCGGCTGGTGCTCTCCGGCGGGTCGGCGGGCGGCGGTCTCGCCATCAACGCCGGGTACGCGCTGGCCGATCGGCGCGACGTGGGCGGCTGCGGCGGGGTGCGGCCGGCGCCGCCGATCGCGGTGGCGGGGTTCTACCCGGCGGTCGACCTGGCCGGGGCGTACGCGGACGCCGGGCTCGGCGGTTACGGCAGGCGGACGGCGGTCGCGTTCCTCGGTGGATCGCCGGAGCAGGTCCCGGAGCGCTACGCGTACGCGTCGGCGCTGGCGCGGGTCCGGCCGGGGCTGATGCCGACCCTGCTGGTCACCGGCATCGACGATCACCTGATCTTGGAGAAGCGGGTCCGCGGGTTCGCCGACCGGCTGCGCGCGGCGGGTGACGTCGTGGACTACGCGGCGGTGCCGTTCTCCGACCACGCCTTCGACTCCCGCTTCCACACCATCGGCGGCGCGGTGAGCCGCGCGGAACTGCTGCGGTTCCTGCGCGCGCACGTCCCGCCGGACTGAGCGGACACGCCCGGCGCGGCGTCCGCGTCGACCGGTCGGCCGTGTCGCGCGAGCGCAACCTGAATGTGGGCAGCGGCATCAAGTGAGATGTCCGAATTGGTCTAATTGGGTTCTTTGTATCGACTGGTCGGCTCCCGCATGTCAAGGTCAGCACGTGAGCGAGGGAGATCGCCGCCCACCGTGCGGGAGCTGCAGCCGAACGAGATACGGGGAACGCGTGCCGCACGGCGCGACTCGTTCCCGACGCGCGTGAACTAGCGCGCCACAGCGCTCCGCGCCTTCCCGCTCGGGCCTTGCAACGCCGCAATGCGCCCGGAAACCGGGAGTCCGCCCGCCGCCGCGCCCGCTTCGGGAAGCGGCCACCGGGCCCAAGCGCCGCCGTCGCGGGGACACCGCTCGTCGCGAGCGGGGGTTCGCCGCCGCCCGACGTACGACATCAGCCGACCGCAGAACGCCATCGCCCCGCGCCCGTCCGGGGGCGATGTCTCGTGGGCCGCCCCGGTACCGGCGCGGCCATCCGAGGCCGACACAGCGCAGACCACTGCCGGTGAGGATGACCGATGAACCTGGGCGAGAACTCCGCCGAGCTGCCCGCGTCCGAGGCCGAACTCGGCATCTGGATCGCCGAACAGGCCCGCTCCGGACAGCGCTCGCGGTACCTGTGGGGCGAGTACGTCGACATCACCGGGCCGCTGGAGGTGGACGCGCTGGTGGCGGCGGTCCGCCTCGCCGCCCGCGACACCGAGGCGATCAACGCCGTGTTCGCGGAAGGACCGGACGGGCGGCCTCGACGTCGCTCCCGCTGCGACGAACCCGACGTCGCCGTCCGGGACATGCGCGCCGAAGCCGAACCGCACGCGGCGGCGCTGCGGCTGATGCGCGCGGAACTGGACCGGCCGGTGGACTTGGCGACCGGCCCGCTGTTCGGGGCGGAGGTGCTGCGCATCGCCGACGACCGGCACCTGCTGTTCCAGTGGGTGCACCACATCGCGCTCGACGGCGTCGGCATGACGCTGTTCTCCCAGCGGGTCTCGGAGATCTACGCGCACCGCGTCGCGGGTGAGCCCGTGCCCGCCTGCCGCTGGGCTTCGTCGGCCGCGCTGCTGTCCGAAGAGGACGAGTACCGCCGCGGCGCCGAGTTCGACGCGGACCGGCGGTGGTGGCAGGACCGGCTCGCGGACGGCCCCGGGTTCCTGAGCATGGCGGCGCGTCCGGCCGCGGCCTCGGCGCAGTCGCTGCGGTCGAGCGCCGTCCTGGACGAGTCGGAGTTCGCCGGGATGCGCTCCGCCGCGCAACGGCTCGGGCAGCGCTGGTCAAGGCTGGTCGTGGCGGCCACTGCGCTGCACACCCACGCGGTGACGGGCAGCCGGGACGTCGTGCTGAGCCTGCCGGTGCCGGGCCGGGCCACCGAGCTCAGCCGCACCGTGCCGTCGATGTCGGCGAACGTGCTGCCGCTGCGGCTGCACGTCGACCCGGCCGCCACCGCCGGCGAGTTCGTCGAGCAGGTCGCCGCCGAGGTCGCCGGGGTGCAACGCCACCAGCGGTACCGGGGCGAGCGGTTGCGCCGCGAACTCGGCTATCCCGAGGACGGCCGGGTGTTCTTCGGGCCGGTGGTGAACATCCAGAAGTTCGCCTACGGCCTGCGCTTCGGCGACTGCTCGGCGAGCGTGCACAACGTGCAGGCCCCGCCGTCGGAGGACTTCTCCGTGGTCGCCTACGACCGGGGTGACGGGGAGCTGCGGTTCGACTTCGACGCGAATCCCGCCAACCACGACGAGCAGCTGCTCGCGGCGGCTCGGGACCGGTTCCAGCGGTTGCTGCGACAGCTGGTGGACGCCCCGGCCGACACTCCGCTGGGCCGGTTCGAGGCGATTTCCCGGCAGCAGCGCGCGGAAGTGCTCGCGGCCGGGGCCGGCGCACCGGCGGAACCGATTGCGCGCAACGCGATCGCGCTGTTCGCCGAGCAGGTGCGCGACCGGCCGGACTCGGTCTCGGTGACCTCGGCCGCCACCGGAGAGCGGTTGACCTACCGCGAACTCGACGCCCGCTCCGCCGCGCTGGCCGCCCGGTTGGTCGCGGCCGGGGTGGGCGCGGAGTCGCCGGTGGGACTGCTGGTGGAGCGGTCCGCGGACCTGGTGGTGGCGGTGCTGGCCGTGACTCGCGCGGGCGCGGCCTACGTGCCGCTGCACCGGGGCGACGCGCCCGACCGGCTGCGCACCATCGCGGACACCGCCCGGATCGAGCTGCTGCTCACCGACGTGGCGACCGACGACTTCGCCGCGTGGTTCCGGGAACGGGGCCGGGTGCTCGACCTCGCCGAGCCCGCACCGGCGGCGCCGTCGGCGGAGGCCGCGGACCCCGTGCCGGAGCGGCTCGCGTGCGTGATGTTCACGTCCGGCTCCACCGGCGTGCCCAAGGGCGTCGCGATCACCCACGACAACCTGGTGCGGCTGGCCGCCGACCGGTGGTGGGCCGAAGGCGGCGCCCAGCGGGTGCTGCTGCACTCGCCGCACGCCTTCGACGCGTTGACCTTGGAGCTGTGGGTGCCGCTGCTCACCGGGGGAGAGGTGGTGCTGGCTCCGCCGGACGCCGCCGACCTCGGCGTGCTCGGCGAGACCGTCGCCGCCCACGGCATCACCGGGTTGTGGCTGACGGCGGGCCTGTTCGACGCGCTCAGCGAGGAGAACCCGGCTTGCCTGACCGGGGTGCGCCAGGTGTGGACCGGCGGTGACGTCGTCTCACCCGCCGCGGTGCGCCGGGTGCAGGACGCCGTGCCGGGGCTGACCGTGATCAACGGCTACGGGCCGACGGAGACGACGGTGTTCGCGACCCGGCAGCCCGTGCCGCCCGGTGCCGCGCTCGACGAGGTGACGGTGCCGATCGGGGCGCCGCTGGACGGCAAGCGGGTGCACCTGCTCGACGACGCGCTGCGGCCGGTGCCGCCGGGCGTCGTCGGCGAGGTGTACCTGGCGGGCGCCGGGGTGGCGCGCGGCTACGTCGGCGCGCCGGGGGCGACGGCGCACCGGTTCGTGGCCTGCCCGTCGGGCCCGCCGGGCGAGCGGATGTACCGCACCGGCGACCTGGCCCGGTGGAACTCCGCGGGGCTGCTGGAGTTCGCGGGACGCGCCGACGGCCAGGTGAAGCTGCGCGGCTACCGCATCGAGCTCGGTGAGATCGACGCCGCGCTGCGCGGTGCGCCCGGGGTGCGGCAGGTCGCGACGGTGCTGCGCGAGGACCGCCCCGGTCGGCGGCGGATCGTGAGCTACGTGGTCGGGGCGGCCGACGCCGTCGCGCTGGCGGCTCGGGCGGAAGCGGCGCTCCCGGCGTTCATGGTGCCCTCGGCGATCGTCCCCGTGGACGAATTGCCGTTGACCCGCAACGGGAAGCTGGATCGCGACGCGCTGCCGCCGCCCGCCGGTGCGAGCGCGGAAGTGGCGGCGACGGCGTCCGCGACCGACGCCGAGCAGGTGCTGCGGAGCCTGGTGGGCGAGGTGCTCGGGCTCGCGGACGTGGCGCCGGAGGCGGACTTCTTCGAGCTCGGCGGCGACAGCATCACGGCGATCCAGTTCGCCAGCCGGGCACGGCGGGCGGGCTTCGGGATCGGCACCGCCGACGTGTTCCGGCATCCCACGGCCGCCGCGCTGGCCGGACACGCCGGAGCTCCCGCCGCGCCGGTGCGCCGCGACGCCGCGCCGGACCGGGGGCCGCTGCCGCTGACCCCGATCATGCACTGGTTCCGGGAGCTGGGCGGCTCGGTGGCGGGCTTCGCGCAGTGCGCGGTGCTGCGGACCCCGGCCGGGTTCGGCGAGGACGCGATGCGCACCGTGCTGCGCGCCGTGGTGGCACAGCACGACATGCTGCGATTACGACTGTCGACAGCGGACGGATTGTGGTCGCTGGCGATCGCCGAGGACGCGGAGTGCGAGTTCGAGCGCGAGGACGTGCGCGGCCTGGGGGACGCGCAGCTGCGGGAGCTCGCCGCCGAGCGCGCCCGCTCGGCGCAAGCGGACCTGGACCCCGCCGAGGGCCGCGTCGTGCGGGCCGTGTGGCTCGACGCCGGTGCCGAGCCGGGCACGCTGGTGCTGGCCGTGCACCACCTCGCCGTGGACGGGGTGTCCTGGCGCATCCTGCTCGACGACCTGCGCGACGCCGGGCGCGCCGTCGCCGACGGGCGGGAGCCGCGGCTGGAACCGGTCGGCACGTCCTTCGCGGAGTGGGCGCGCGCCTCGGGTTTGCGGGCGCAGCAAGCGGAAGTGCAGGCGGAACATCCACTGTGGAGGGAGCTGGCAGCCGTCTCCGACCCGCCGCTGACCGCACGGCCGCTGTCGCCGGAGGCCGATCTGGAGTTCACCCGCGCGCACCGGTCCCTGACGCTGTCCGCCGAGGTCACCGGTGAACTGGTGCACCGCGCCGCCGCGGTGTTCGGCTGCCCGGTGGACACCGTGCTGCTCGCCGCGTTCGCGCTGGCAGTGACCGGCCACCCGTGCGCCGGGGACGCGGTGCTGGTGGACGTGGAGCGCCACGGCCGGGAGGAGTTCGCCGACGACCAGGACCTGTCCCGCACCGTCGGCTGGTTCACCACCCGGTTCCCGGTGCGGTTCGACCTGCGCGGCGCGCGGCCCGAGAGCGCGGGCTGGGACGAACCGGTCGAGCGGGTCCGCGCCGCGCTGGATTCGGTGCCGCGCAACGGGATCGGTCACGGCCTGCTGCGCCACCTCAACCCGCAGACCGCGCCGGAGCTGGCCGCTGGGACCCGCCCGCAGCTCGGGTTCAACTACCTCGGGCGCTTCGACACCGCGGCCGAGCAGGAATGGGGGCCGCAGCCGTGGTCGGGCGTGCTCGGCTCGGCGATGCCGCCGGGCCTGCCGCTGACGCACCCGATCGAGCTCGACTCGCTGATCACCGATGGCGCCGACGGCCCGCGGCTGACCGCCAACTGGTCCTGGGCCGGCGAACTCGTGCCGGAGCACGAGGTCGACGAGCTCGCCCGGCGCTGGTTCGAGGTGCTCACCGAGCTGGCCGCCGAGGCGCGGCACCGCACCGACCGCGACGGCGGCGAGGTGCTGGCGCTGCCGCCGCTGGCGCAGGGACTGCTGTTCCACTCGCTGTTCGACCGCGACGGCGCCGATCCGTACCTGGTGCAGTTCGGGTTCGAGCTGACCGGCGCGCTCGACGCCGCGGCCCTGCGCGGTGCGGTGCACGCGCTGCTGCGCAGGCATCCGCAGCTCACCGCCGGGTTCCGGCACGGCACCGACGGCGTCCCGGTGCAGGTGTGGCCGTCCCGGTTCGGCGTCGACTGGACCGAGCTCGACGCGACCGCCGAGGCCGACGTCACCCGCTACCTCGACGCGGACCGCGCCCGCCGCTTCGACCTGGCCGAACCGCCGGTGCTGCGCGCCGCGCTGCTGCGCACCGGCCCGGATCGGCACGTGTTCGTGCTGACCACGCACCACATCCTCATCGACGGCTGGTCGATGCCGATCCTGATCCGCGACCTGTTCGCGCTGTACGCGGACGAGCCGCTGCCGGACCCGGTGCCCTACCGCGCTTTCCTGGACTGGATGGCGCGGCAGGACTCCGCCGCGCACGAGTCCGCGTGGCGCGCGTTCCTGTCCGATGTGGACGAACCGACGCTGGTGGCCGCACCTGGCGCAGGCGATGCGCGGCACGGCCGGGTGCACCACGAGCTCGACGCCGCCACGACCGAGCGGATCCGGCGGGCCGCACGCGGGCACGGGCTCACCTTCAACACCCTCGTGCAGCTCGCCTGGGGCGTGCTGCTGGGGTCGTTGACCGGGCGCGACGACGTGGTCTTCGGCGCCACCGTCTCCGGCCGCCCGGCCGAGCTGCCCGGCGTGGAGGACGTCGTCGGGCTGCTCATCAACACGGTGCCGGTCCGGGTGCGCCTCGGCGCGGACCGCACCGTGGCCGAGGCGCTGGCCGAGCTGCGCGAGCAGCAGCTCGCGGTGCTGGAGCACCAGCACGTCGACCTGACCCGGTTGCAGGCCATCGCCGGGCACGGCGAGCTGTTCGACACGGTCCTCGTGTTCGAGAACTACCCGCCGGAGCGGGAGGACGCGCAGCGGCACCTGCGGGAACCGCGGATCACCGACCTGCGGGTGTCCGACGGCACGCACTACCCGCTGTCGCTGATCGTGCTGCCCGGCGACCGGCTCGGCTTCCGGCTGGACCACCGCGCCGACGTCGCCGACGAACCCGCCGCGCGCCTGCTGCTGCACCGGCTGGGCGCGCTGCTGGAACGGCTCGGCGCGGCACCGGCCGCGCGGCTGGGTGAGATCGACCTGCTGCTGCCCGGCGAGCACCGCGAACCCGCGCCGCTGCCGGAGGTTCCGGGAGGCGTGCTGACGGAGCTGTTCGAGCGGCACGCGGCGGCACGCCCGGACGCGCCCGCGGTCTCCTGCGGGCAGCGGCGGCTCACCTACGGCGAGCTCAACGCGCGGGCGAACCGGCTCGCGCGGGAGCTGACGTCGCGCGGCGCGGGACCGGGGCGGCTGGTGGCGCTGGCGCTACCGCGCGGCACCGAACTCGTGGTCGCGCTGCTGGCGGTGCTGAAGTCCGGTGCGGGCTACCTGCCGCTGGACCCGGCGTACCCGGCGGAGCGGTTGCGCGCCACGCTGGCCGACGCGCACCCGCGGCTGGTGCTGGCGGTGCGGGACACGGCCGATGCGCTGCCCGCGGAGGCGGCGCCGCTGGTGCTAGACGACGCGGCGGTCGCGGCGGCCGTGGACGCGCGGGCCGACGGCGACCTCGCGGTCCCGATCGGGCCGGGCGACACCGCCTACGTCATCTACACCTCCGGGTCGACCGGCGCGCCGAAGGGCGTGGTCGTCACGCACGACAACGTGCACCGGCTGCTGGAGGTCACCGACCGGCACTTCGAATTCGGCCCGGACGACGTGCACGTCCTGTTCCACTCCTACGCGTTCGACATGTCGGTGTGGGAGCTGTGGGCCGCGCTCGGGCGCGGCGGGCGGCTCGTCGTGGTGCCGTTCGAGGTGAGCCGGGCGCCGGGGGAGTTCCGGGCGCTGCTGGAGCGCGAGCGGGTCACCGCGCTGTCGCAGACCCCGTCGGCGTACTACCAGCTCGTCGAGGCCGGTGCCGAGCCGGAGTCGGTGCGCAGCGTGGTGCTGGCGGGCGAGGCGCTGGACCCGGCGCGCGTCCGGGACCGGATCGCAGCGGACGCGCCGCGCGTGATCAACATGTACGGGATCACCGAGACCACCGTGCACACCACGTACGCGGAACTGCGCGATCCGGCGGAGACGCGCAGCGTCGTCGGCACCGGGCTCGACGACCTGCGGCTGCACCTGCTCGACCGCGCGCTGCGGCCGGTGCCGCCGGGGTGCCCCGGTGAGCTCTACGTCGCGGGTTGCGGCGTGGCGCGCGGCTACCTCGGGCGCCCCGGGCTCACCGCGAGCCGGTTCGTGGCCGACCCGTTCGGGCCGCCCGGCACCCGGATGTACCGGTCCGGCGACCTGGCCCGGTTCCTGCCGGACGGCTCGCTGGAATACCTGGGTCGCGTCGACCAGCAGGTGCAGGTGCGCGGGTTCCGCATCGAACCGTCCGAGGTCGAGCACGTCCTGGAGCAGCACGAGTCCGTCGTCCGAGCCGTGGTGCTCGCCCGCGAGGACGACGCGGGCGGGCCGCGCCTGGTGGCCTACGTGGTGCTCTCGGCGCAGGTCGAACCGGCGGTGCTGCTCGACCACGCGGCGGCCGTGCTGCCGCGGCACATGGTGCCGTCGTTCGTGCTGCCGATCGGCGAGATCCCGTTGACGCCCAACGGGAAGATGGATCGCCGCGCGCTGCCGAGCCCGGTGTCCGGGCGGGCGCCGGGACGACCGCCGAGCACCCCGGCGGAGCGGTTCCTGTGCGAGGCGTTCGCCGCGACGCTGGGCGTGCCCGGCATCGGGGTGGACGAGGGGTTCTTCGACAGCGGCGGGCATTCGCTGCTGGCCACCCAGCTGATCAACCGGATCCGCTCCGGGCTGGGCGTCGAGCTCGACATCCGCACCCTGTTCGACGCGCCGACGGTGGCCGAGCTGGCCCGCCGCATCGCCGACCGGGCCGAGGCGACCCGGCCGCGGCTGCGCGCGGGCAGGCGTCCCGAACGCGTCCCGCTCTCACCCGCGCAACGCCGGTTGTGGTTCATCAGCGGGTTCGACGAGTTCGGCGCCACCTACAACCTGCGGTTCGCCCACCGGATTCGCGGTGAGCTGGACCCGGACGTGCTGCGGGAGGCGTGGCGGGACGTGGTGGCCCGCCACGAGGTGCTGCGCACCGTGGTCGCGGAAGCGGAAGACGGCCCGTGGCAACGGGTCCTGCCCGCGGAGTCGCTGCGCTTCGAGCACGTCGAGGTGTCCGGGCAGGAGCTGGCGCGGCGGTTGGACGCCGACTCCGCGCACCGCTTCGACCTGGCGGCGGAACCGCCGCTGCGCGTCACCCTCTACACCTCCGCTCCCGGCGAGCACGTGCTGCTGATCCTGCTGCACCACATCGCCGCCGACGGCTCCTCGTTCGCCCCGCTGAGCCGCGACCTGTCCCGCGCCTACCGCGCGCGGACCGGCGGTGCTGCTCCGCGGTGGACGTCGGATCCGGTGCAGTACGCCGATTTCACGCTGTGGCAGCGGGACATCGACACCGACCACCAGATCGAGCACTGGACGCGGGCGCTCAAGGGCGCACCGGAGCAGTTGGCGCTGCCTGCCGACCACCCGCGTCCGACGGCCTCCGCGCACGTCGGGGAGACCGTCGAGATCGAGTTCGACGCCGACCTGCACGCGGCGGCGACTCGGCTCGCCCACGACCACGACGCCAGCCTGTTCATGGTGCTGCACGCCGCGCTCGCGGTCCTGCTGCACCGCCACGGGGCCGGTGCCGACCTGCCCATCGGCACCCCCGTCGCCGGCCGGGGCGACGACGCGCTGCACGACGCGGTCGGCTGCTTCGTGAACACCGTGGTGCTGCGCGCGGACCTGTCCGGGCAGCCCTCCTTCGGCGAGCTGCTGCGGCGGATCCGGTCGGTGGACCTGGACGCGTTCGACCACCAGGACCTGCCGTTCGAGCGGCTCGTCGAAGTGCTGCGCCCGGCGCGTTCGCTGGCGCACCACCCGATCTTCCAGGTGATGCTGGCCTTCCAGGACACCCCGCCCACCGAGTTCGACCTGCCCGGCGCGACCGTCGAATCCCTGTCGCTGCACGGTGCCTCCTCGCGGATGGACCTGCTGTGGAGCCTGCGTCCCGACCACGACGAGCGCGGCGCGCCCGCCGGGATCGGCGGCGTGCTGGAGTACGACGCGGAGCTGTTCACCCCGGCCACCGCGCGGGCGCTCATCGGCCGCCTGGAACGGCTGCTGCGCGCCGCCACCGCCGAACCGCGGCGGTGCATCGCCGAGCTGCCGGTGCTCACCGAGGCCGAAGGCGCCGCACTGGCGCTCCAGGCGAAGCGCACCGCACGGGAGGTGCCGGAGGGCACGACGCACGCGCTGTTCGCCGCCCAGGTCGCCCGCGCGCCGGAGGCGGTGGCGCTGATCCACGGCGATCGGGAGCTGACCTACCGGCAGGTCGCCGAACGGGTCGACCGGATCGCCGCGGAACTCACCGCGCGCGGCGCCGGGCCGGGCCGGCTCGTCGCGCTCGGCCTGCGCCGCGAACCCGACCTGCTCGCGGCGATGCTCGCGGTGACCGCCGTCGGTGCCGCCTACCTGCCCTACGACCCGGACCTCCCGCGTCGGCGGATCGCGGACGTGCTCGCCGACGCGCGCCCGGCCCTCGTCGTCACGCACGACGACACCGGAGCGCTCACCTGCGAGGACGGCCCCGATGAGCCGGGTCCGGTGCCGCCCGGCACCGCGTACGTGATCTACACGTCGGGCTCCACGGGCAGGCCGAAGGGCGTGGTCGTGCCGCACGACGCGGTGCTCAACCTGCTGTGCTCGCTGCGCGAACGGCTGCACCTCGGACCGCACGACCGGGTCCTGGCGACCGCGCCCGCCGGGTTCGACATGTCGGTGCCGGAGCTGTACCTGGGTGTGGTCACCGGTGCCGCGGTGGTGCTCGCCGGACGGGACTTCACCCGCGACCCCGCGCTGCTGCTCGACCTCGTCGACCGGCACGAGGTGCGCGCGATGCAGGCCACGCCGTCGCTGTGGCACGCGCTGCTCGCGCAACGACCGCGGGACCTGCGCGGCGTGCGGGCCGTGATCGGCGGCGAGTTCGTGCCCGGCCCGCTGGCGGAGCGGCTCGGCGAGCTCGGCTGCGAGGTGATCGCCTGCTACGGCCCCACCGAGACCACGGTGTGGTCCACCGCGCACCAGGTGGAAGGGGCGCAACCGGCGGCGGTGCCGCTCGGGAACCCGCTGTGGAACACCGGTTGCCACGTGCTCGACCGGTGGCTCAACCCGGTGCCGCCCGGAGTCGTCGGCGAGCTCTACCTCGCCGGGCGCGGCGTGGCCACCGGCTACCTGCACCGCACCGCGCTCACCGCGCACCGGTTCGTCGCGGACCCGTTCGGGCCGCCCGGAACCCGCATGTACCGCACCGGCGACCTCGCCTCCCGCGACGGGGACGGCGTGCTGCGCTTCCACGGCCGCGACGACGACCAGATCAAGATCCGCGGCCACCGGGTGGAACTCGGCGAGATCGAGGCGGTGCTCACCGAACATCCGCAGGTGCGGGCGGCGGCCGTCGCGGTGCACGACCACGACGCCCACGACCGCAGGCTCGTCGGGCACCTGGTGGCGCCCGGCGCGGACCTGGACTCGGTGCGCGCGCACCTGGCGGACCGGCTGCCCGCCTACATGGTCCCGTCCCGGCTGCTGACCACTCCGGAACTCCCGTTGTCGCACAACGGAAAACTGCTGCGTGACCGGCTGCCCGACCCCGGCCGGGAGGTGGTCGAACCCGAACCGGCCGGAACGGCGGCGCAGCAGGCGATGTGCGCGGTGTTCGCCGACGTGCTCGGCGTGGCGCGGGTCGGGCACCGGGAGAACTTCTTCGCGCTCGGCGGGCACTCGCTGCTCGCGGTGCGCCTGGTGGACCGCGTCGAAGCGGAGTTCGGCGTCCGGCCGCACATCCGCGACGTGTTCGCCGCCGCCACCCCCGCCGACCTGGAACGGGTGCTCGGCACCGCCGGGCCCGCCGGTCACCTGGTGCCGCTGCGCACCGGGGGCGACGCGCCACCGGTCGTCTGCGTGCATCCGCTGAGCGGCCTGGCCTGGCTGTACTCGGGGCTGCTGGCGCACCTCGACCCCGCGCACCCGGTGTACGGGTTGCAGGGGCTCGGTGCGGGCGGAGTGGCGGACCTGCCGGGCGACGTCGACGCGATGGCCGAGCGCTACCTCGCCGAACTCCGGGAGGTGCACCCGGAAGGGCCGTACCACCTGGTGGGCTGGTCGTTCGGCGGGCTGGTGGCGCACGCGATGGCGGCGCGGCTCGGAACCGAGGCCGGGCAGCTGTGCCTCATC
The DNA here is from genome assembly GCF_053592695.1 of Saccharopolyspora sp. NPDC002578. NCBI lineage: Bacteria > Bacillati > Actinomycetota > Actinomycetes > Pseudonocardiales > Pseudonocardiaceae > Saccharopolyspora > Saccharopolyspora sp. NPDC002578. Next base: position 62,303 of record NZ_JBSFWJ010000038.1, read on the forward strand.
GATCCGCCGCTCGGCGGCGGAGCCACCGACGACGACTCGCTCGACCTGCAGCGGATCCACCGCGTGCTGCTCACCTCCATCGGCCGCGACGACGACGTGCCGCGCTCGTTCGCCGAGGTGTCGGCCGCGCTGCGCCAGGAGGGCAGCGCGCTCGCCGAACTCACCGAGCAGGACATCGCCGACCTCGTCGAGGTGTCCCGGCACAACGCGAGCCTGCTGCCCGGACACCGTCCCGGTCACCACACCGGCCCGACCGTCCACATCGGAACCCCGGACGGCCCGGGTCCGCAGCGCTGGCGCCCGCACCTGGACGGGCCGTTCACGACGTACCGGCTCGACCACCCGCACCACCTGGTCATGCAACCGCGCCACGTCGGCGAACTCGGCGCGATCCTGCGCGACCACCTGCGCGAGCACACCGAACACGAGGAGGACCGGCGGTCATGACCAACCCGTTCGACGACGAGGACGGCACTTTCCTGGTGCTGCGCAACACCGAACTCCAGCACTCCCTGTGGCCCGCGTTCGCCGAGGTCCCCGCCGGGTGGGACGTCGTGCTCGACGGCGCTACCCGCGAAGCCGCGCTGCACTACGTCGAAACCCACTGGACGGACCTCCGGCCTGCGTCCCTTGAACGGCCTGCGTCCGTGGAAGGGCTCGCATAGGGGTGGGGTGGCGGAACCTCAGCGCGACCTCGGGCGCGCCGAGAACCAGCGCAAGCTGCTCGGGGCCCTGATGGACCGGGCGATGAGCCCGGCGACGCTGTTCAACC
>NZ_JBSFWJ010000039.1:0-61857 GCF_053592695.1 Saccharopolyspora sp. NPDC002578
GACCGTTACGAGTATCCCATACGGTGCACGGCCCTCGGGCCAATCGTCCACTTGGGCGACGCAAGCAGGAAATCGGTCACGCAGCGCATCCGGCCCGCGCGGTGCGGGCCACCACCCCGGCTCCAGGAGGTGACTACGTGGGCGAGAACTCACGACCGGGACGCACCGGGCTGTGGCTGCTCGGCGCGCGCGGTTCGGTGGCGACCACGGCGATCGTCGGACTGGCCGCGCTGCGGTCCGGTCTGGTGCGTCCGACCGGCTGCGTGACCGAGCTGCCCGCGTTCGGCTCGGCACCGCTGCCGGGCTGGGACGAGATCGTCGTCGGCGGCCACGACATCTCCGGCACCGACCTGCACAAGACCGCCGACGCCCTGGTGTCGGCGGGGGTGCTGCCCGCCGGCGTGGTCTCCGCGGTCGCGGCGCAGCTGACGGCGGTGGAGTCGGAACTGCGCCACGGCTACGACCCGGCCACCGGCGGCGGTGATCAGGCGGGCGAGGTCGCGCGGCTGGCCGGGGACATGGGCGCGTTCGCGCGGCGCCACGACCTGGAACGGGTCGTGGTCGTCAACGTCGCCTCCACCGAGTCGCCGTGGCCGCGCGGCGCCGACCTCGACGACGTCGCCGCGCTCGACGCCGCGCTGGCGGCGGGCGAGGTCCCGGCCAGCGTCGTCGCGGCCTGCGCCGCCGTCCGGGCGGGCTGCCCGTACGTGGAGTTCACCCCTTCGACCGGGATCGCGATCCCGGCGCTGCTGCGGATGGCCGAGCAGCGCGGCCTGCCCTACGCGGGAAGCGACGGCAAGACCGGTGAAACACTGCTGCGCACGGTGCTCGCACCGATGTTCACCGAACGCGCGCTCGTCGTGCGGTCGTGGGCGGGCACGAACCTGCTCGGCGGCGGGGACGGCGCGACGCTCGCCGATCCGCGCGCCGTCGCCAGCAAGCTCGACTCCAAGTCCCGCGGGCTGCACGCGCTGCTCGGCGGCGAGGTCGCCGCGCCGCTGCACATCGACAACGTGCCGGACCTCGGCCAGACCAAGGTCGCGTGGGACCACGTCCACGCCGAGGGCTTCCTCGGTGCGCCGGTGACCTTGCAGCTGACGTGGTCGGCCTACGACTCGGCGCTGGCCGCGCCGCTGGTGCTCGACCTGACCCGGCTCGTCGCGATGGCGCACCACGCCGGGCAGCGCGGGCCGCTGACCGCGCTGGCGTGCTTCTTCAAGGACCCGTTCGGCTCCGCGCAGCACCGTTTCGACCACCAGGTGCGCGGTTTGCACGAGTGGGTGCGCGTCACCACCGAGGCCGCAGGGGGTGGGGCATGATCCGGCTGGCAACGTTGATCTCGTTGACCCGCGCTCCGGCCGCGCTGACGGTGCTCGGGGACACCGCCGTCGGCGCTGCGGCCGCCGGGCGCCGCCTGGGCGGGCGCCGCGCGCTGCTGCCGGCGGCCTCGGTGGCGCTGTACTGGGCGGGCATGGCGCTCAACGACTGGGCGGACCGCGAGCTCGACGCCGTGGAGCGCCCGGAACGGCCCATCCCGTCCGGGCAGGTCGGAGCCGGGGCAGCGGCCGGGGTGGCGGCGCTGCTCGCGGGGTGCGGCGTGGCTGCCGGAGCCGCCGCAGGAACGGCGGAGGCAGGGCTGGTCGCGGGACTCGCCGCCGCGGTCGTCGGCTACGACGTGGTGTTCAAGGACGGCGCGGCCGGACCCGCCGCCATGGCCGCGTGCCGCGGCCTCGACGTGCTGCTCGGCGCGGGCGGTGCTCGCGCGGCCTGGCCCGCGGCGGCCGTGCTGGCGGCGCACACCTGCTCGGTCACCGCGCTCTCGCGCGGTGAGGTCCGCGGCGCCGACCCCCGCACGGCAGCGGCCGCGCTCGCCACCACGGCGCTGGCCGCGGTCGCCGCCGCGAGCGGCCGCTGCGCGTCGCACCGGCACCGCGTCGCGGCCGTCACCGCGGCCGGGCTGTACGCCGCGCAGGTCGGCGCGGCGCAGCTGCGGGCCTACCGCAGCCCGGACGCGCGCACCGTCCGCGCGGCGACCCGCGACGGCATCCACGGCATGGTGGCGCTGCAGCTCGCCCTGACCGCCCGCCACGACCTCGGTGCCGCGACGGTGCTCGCCGCGATCCCGCCGGCGGTCCGGAGCCTGGGGAGGACGGTGTCGGCGACGTGACCGCACTGCGATTCGGCTACGGCACCAACGGATTCACCAACCACCGGCTCGACGACGCCCTGCGGCTGATCGCCGACCTCGGCTACGACGGGGTCGCGCTCACGCTCGACCACCACCACCTGGACCCGTTCGCCGACGACCTCACCGAGCAGGTGCGCCGGGTGCGCGGCGTGCTGCAGCGGCTGGAGCTGTCGGTCGTGGTCGAGACCGGGGCGCGCTACCTGCTGGACCCGCACGTCAAGCACCATCCGACGCTGGTGTCCGACGACAGCGAGCGCCGGGTGGACTTCCTGCGGCGAGCGGTGCGCATCGCCGCCGACCTCGGATCGGACGTCGTGTCGTTCTGGTCCGGCATTCGACCGTCCGATGTGGACGAATCGACCGCGTTCCAGCGGGTCGTCGAGGGCACCTCCCAGGTCGTCGAGGAGGCCGCGCGGTGCGGCGTGCTGCTGGGGCTCGAACCGGAGCCCGGCATGGCCGTCGACACCGTCGACGCGGCGCTGGCCGTGCGCGCGCGGCTCGGCGACCCGGAACCGCTCGGCATCACCCTCGACGTCGGTCACTGCGTCGCGGTGGAGCGGGACACCGCCGCGGACTGCGTGCGGCGGCTGCGGAACCGGCTGGTGCACGTCCAACTCGACGACATGCGCCGGGGCGTGCACGAGCACCTGGAGTTCGGGGACGGCGAGCTCGACCTGGCCGGGACGCTGGACGCGCTGGCCGAGGTCGGGTTCACCGGCCTCGCCGCCGTCGAACTGCCCCGGCACGGCCACGCCGCCCCGCAAGTCGCCCGGCGCGCGATCGACACCCTGCGGTGCCCCTGGGTGGCCGAGGCGCTCGCCGCGGTGCGCCGGGAACCGGCGAGCATCGCGACGTCGTTCCCCGCGGTGGGCCGCCACGTCGGACGCGGTCCCGTCGAGGTGGACGACCCGGACGGGCTCGTGCACGGCACCGTCGACGACCAGGTGCGCGGCCGGCTGCTGCGCGCCCTGGCCGACGGCGTCGCTCCGGCGGGCCTCACCGAGGAGATGACGGCGCTGTACCGCTACGGCGACGACGCCGAACGCCGCGGCGTCCTGCGCGCCCTGCCCGGCCTCGACCGCCCCAGCCTGATCGCGGCCGGTCTGGAACTGGTGCGGGATGCCTTGCGCACCAACGACATCCGGCTGGTGGCCGCCGCGATGGGGCCGTTCGCCCGGCACCTCGACGACCACACCTGGCGCCACGGCGTGCTCAAGTGCCTGTTCACCGGGGTGCCGCTGACCGCCGTCGCCGGCCTGCGGCGCCGCGCCGACGACGAGCTCCGGCGCATGGTCGCCGACTTCGCCGCCGAACGCCGCGCCGCCGGGCGCGCCGTTCCCGACGACGCCCTCGCGCTCCTGGAGGCTTGATGCGCATCTTCGACCCGCACATCCACATGACCTCGCGCACCACCGACGACTACGAGGCGATGCACGCCGCAGGGGTCCGCGCGCTCGTCGAACCCGCGTTCTGGCTCGGCCAGCCGCGCACCGGTGTCGGCTCGTTCACCGACTACTTCGACTCGCTGATCGGCTGGGAGCGCTTCCGAGCCGCGCGGTTCGGCATCCGCCACCACGCGACGATCGCGCTCAACCCCAAGGAGGCCAACGATCCCCGCTGCCGCGCGGTGCTCGACGTGCTGCCGCGCTACCTCGCCAAGGACGGCGTCGTCGCGGTCGGCGAGGTCGGCTACGACTCGATGACGCCGGAGGAGGACGACGCGTTCGCCCACCAGCTCCAGCTGGCCGTCGACGCCGACCTGCCGGTGCTGGTGCACACCCCGCACCGCGACAAGCCCGCCGGCACCCGCCGCACCCTCGACGTGGTGCGGGAATCCGGGCTGCCGCCGCAACGGGTGCTCGTCGACCACCTCAACGAGGTCACCGTCGGCGCGGTCGCCGACAGCGGCTGCTGGATGGGCTTCTCCATCTACCCGGACACCAAGATGGACGAGGAGCGGATGGTCGCGCTGCTGCGCGAGCACGGCACGGAGCGGGTGCTGGTCAACTCCGCCGCCGACTGGGGCCGGTCCGACCCGTTGAAGACGCGCGCCACCGGCGAAGCGATGCTGCGCGCCGGGTTCACCGACGCCGACGTCGACCAGGTGCTGTGGCACAACCCGATCGCGTTCTACGGGCAGAGCGGGCGGCTCAACCTCGACCCGCTGCCCGGGTTCACCGCCGACGCGGCCACCTTCGCCGACAACTCCGTGCTGCGCGGCTCCCGGAATTAGGAGGTTTTTCACCACGACCTGCGTAGCGGGTCGGGTAGCGGAACCTCAGCGGCTTCCTCGCTGCGGGATCGATTTCTGATGTACGTCCGATACACGGCGAAATCGCTGTCCTCGCGAGGAAGCCGCTGAGAACCCGCCGGTGGTCGTCTTGCTCGAGGTGGTCACTGCTCAGCGGCTCCGCCGCTGACAGGACAACGACCAAAAGATCATTCTGAAAGGACCCGTTAGGAGCGAGGCCGATGTTGTCCTACTGCACCAACGTTCATCCTGCCGAAGACCTCGACGGGGTCCGCGCCCAGCTCGCCGAGCACGCGGCGCCCATCCGCAAGAAGCTCGACGTGGACGTGCTCGGCGTGGGCCTGTGGCTGGCGGCGGACGTCGCCGAGCAGCTGTCCGCGGACCCGGGCGCGGTGCGCGGGCTGAAGTCCGAACTGGACGGACTCGGGCTCGCCGCGGTCACGTTCAACGCCTTCCCGCACCGCGGATTCCACGACCCGGTGGTCAAGCACCGGGTGTACGAACCGCGCTGGACCGAGCCGCAACGCCTGCACCACACCCTGCGCTGCGCCGAGATCCTCGCCGCACTGCTGCCCGAAGGCGGCCGGGGCAGCATCTCCACGCTCCCGCTGGGATGGCGCACGCCGTGGACGACCCGCGACGAGGACGCGGCCCGGCGCAACCTCGACCGGGCCGCCGCCGGACTGCGGGAGCTGGAGGACCGGACCGGCCGCCGGGTGCGCCTCGCGGTCGAACCGGAACCCGGTTGCCGGCTGGACACCGTCGCGGACGCGCTGGCGTGGCTGCCCGGCTGCGACACCGACTACATCGGGCTGTGCCTGGACACCTGCCACTTGGCGGTGTCCTTCGCCGACCCGGCCGCGACGGTGCGGGCGATCACCGGCAGCGGCGTCGACGTCGTCAAAGTCCAGGCCTCCGCCGCGCTGCACGTCGACGATCCGGCCGCGGCGCGCGGCGAACTCGCCCGCTACGCCGAACCCCGCTACCTGCACCAGGTTCGCGAGCGCACCGCTGAAGGCGTCCGCTGCTGCGACGACCTGCCCCAGGCGTTCGACGAACTCCCCGGAACCGGGCCGTGGCGCGTGCACTTCCACGTCCCGGTGCACTGGGCGGCCGAAGGCCCGGTGCGCCCGACGACCGACGTGCTGCGCGACGCCCTCGCCGCGCTGGCGGATCCGCTGCCGGACGTCGAAGTGGAGACCTACACCTGGAACGTGCTGCCCGAACCACCGGAGGACCTCGCCGACGGCATCGCGGCGGAGCTGAGGTTCACCCGGCGACTCCTCGACGAACGGAGCACCCGGTGAAACCCGTCCTGCTGCTCGACGTCGTGGGCCTGACCCCGGCGCTGCTCGCGCACATGCCGAACCTGCGGTCCGTCGCCGACGAGGGGTGGCAGGCCGAACTGGGCACCGTGCTCCCGGCGGTCACCTGCAGCGCCCAGTCCACCTTCCTGACCGGGACGATGCCCGCCGAGCACGGCATCGTCGGCAACGGCTGGTACTTCCGCGAGCTCGGCGAGGTCTTCCTGTGGCGCCAGCACAACCGGCTCGTGCACGGCGACAAGGTCTGGGACACCGCGCGCCGCGATCACCCCGGCTACACCGCGGCGAACGTGTGCTGGTGGTACGCGATGGGAGCGAGCACGGACTGGACCGTGACGCCGCGGCCGATCTACCACGCCGACGGCCGCAAATCCCCCGACTGCTACACCCGCCCGCCGCAGCTGCACGACGATCTCACCGCCGAGCTCGGACCGTTCCCGCTGTTCCAGTACTGGGGCCCGACCGCGAGCATCGCCTCCAGCCGGTGGATCGCCGCCGCGGCGGGCCGCGTCCTGCGCGAGCACCGGCCCGACCTGCTGCTGTGCTACGTCCCGCACCTCGACTACGACCTGCAGCGCCACGGCCCGCGCGGCCCGCAGGCGCGCACGGCCGCGGCGGAGGTCGACGCGGCCCTGGCCGGGCTGCTCGCGCAGGCCCGCGATGCGTCGGTGACCGTCGTCGTGCTCAGCGAGTACGGCATCACCCCGGTGCACCGCCAGGTCCACGTCAACCGGGAACTGCGCCGGGAGGGCCTGCTCGAAGTCCACACCCAGGCGGGCATGGAGTACCTCGACCCGTGGGCCTCGCGGGCGTTCGCCGTCGCCGACCACCAGACCGCGCACGTCTACGTCCGCGACCCCTCGGACGTGCCGCGCGTCCGCGACCTGGTCGCGGGGCTGCCCGGCGTCGACGAGGTGCTCGACCGGACCCGGCAGGCCCGCTACGGCCTGGACCACCCGCGAGCGGGCGACCTCGTCGCGGTCGCCGAACCGGACTCCTGGTTCACCTACTACTACTGGCTCGACCAGGACCGAGCCCCCGATTTCGCCAGGGGAGTGGAGATCCACCGCAAACCCGGCTACGACCCGGCGGAGCTGTTCCTCGACCCCGACGACCGCTGGGTGAAGGCCAAGGCCGCGCTGAACCTCGCGAAGAAGAAGACGGGCCTGCGCTACGCCATGAACGTGGTGCCGCTGGACGGACGCGCCGTCCAGGGCTCCCACGGTCGCCTGCCGGACGATCCGGCCGACGGACCGGTCCTGCTGTGCTCCGACCCGCGCGTGCCTGCCGCTCTGGAACGCACCGGCCGCCTCGCGGCGACCGACGTCCACGACCTGGTGCTCCAGCTGCACGGAATCCGCTGACAACGATGCCGTTGAAAGGACCACTCATGCCGCTGCCCCGCAGAACCCTGCTGCACACCGCCGCGTTGCTCGCCGCCGCCGGAGCGACCGGCGCCGCGACGACCACCGCCGCCGCCACCGGCGCCGCCCACCGCGGCCGCATCCCGCACCACGCCATCAGCATCCAGCTCTACACGCTGCGCGCGCAGCTGGACGAGGACGTGGCGGCGACGCTGCGCCAGGTCGCCGACATCGGCTATCGCAGCGTGGAAACGGCGGGCACCCACGGGCTCACCACCGCCGAGTTCCGCACGATCCTCGACGACCTCGGACTGCGCGCCACCTCCGGGCACTCCGACCTCGAAGGTGACGTGGACGCGCTGATCGAGGACGCGCACACCCTGGGCCACCGCCACCTGGTCGTCCCGCACGCGGAGTTCGACACCGCCGACGGCTGGCGCGCCTTCGCCGACCGGCTCAACGAAGCGGGCCGCAAGTGCCGCGACGCCGGTCTGCGGTTCGGCTACCACAACCACGACCACGAGTTCGCCCCCATCGACGGCGTGCTCCCGTACGACATCCTGCGCCGGCGAACGGATCGGCGGCTCGTCCACTTCGAACTCGACCTGTACTGGGCGGTGCACGCGGGCCAGGACGTGCTCGCGCTGATCGACGCCGAACGCGACCGCATCCGCCAGCTCCACGTCAAGGACCGCACCCCGAGCGGCGACATGGCCGATCCCGGCACCGGGACGATGGACTTCCCGGAGATCTTCGACCACGCGAGGGCCCACGAGTTCATCGTCGAGCACGACAACCCCACCGACGCCTTCAACACCGCCCGAGTCGGCTACGACTACCTCCGCCATCTCCGCTGGTGACCCGCCCCGGCGCCCGCTGAGGGCGCCGCTCACTCACCCGAAGCCCACCGCCGGGCCACCTCGCCCTGACCGGTTCTCCTGCACTCGCAGGTAAGGGCCGGGGTGCCCGTCGTTCCCTGGTGGACCTCCCCGTGCGGGTGGGGGCGGTGGCGATGACATGATCGTCCTTCGTGGACTTGGACCGGTTGCTCGGACGGATCGTCGATGAGGTCGCCCCGCTGCGGGGAGCGGGGTCGGCCGCGGATTACATCCCGGCGCTCGCGCGGGTCGATCCGGGGCGCTTCGGCATCGCGATCGCCGATCTCGACGGCCGGGTGCGCGGGGCGGGGGAGTGGGAGGCGCCGTTCTCGGTGCAGAGCATCTCGAAGGTCTTCACCCTCGCGCTCGTGCTGGCCGGTGGCGACGACGAGTCGCTGTGGCGCCGCGTCGGGCGGGAGCCGTCGGGCAACGCGTTCAACTCGCTGGTCCAGCTGGAGCACGAGCGGGGCATCCCGCGGAACCCGTTCATCAACGCGGGCGCGTTGACGGTCACCGACGAGCTGGTCTCGCTGGCGGGGGACGCCACCGGCGAGCTGCTGGCGTTCCTGCGCGCCGAGAGCGGCAACCCGGACCTGCGGGTCGACGAGGAGGTGGCCGCTTCCGAGGCGGCTCACGGGGACCGCAACCTGGCGCTGACCCACTTCATGGCGTCCTACGGCAACATGCGCAACCCGGTGGCGACGGTGCTCGACCAGTACGTCCGGCAGTGCTCGATCGAGATGAGCTGCCGCGACCTGGTCCGGGCGGGGCTGTTCCTCGCCGCGCGCGGCGTGCGGCGGGACGGTTCGGAGCTGGTCACGCGCAGGCAGGCGAAGCGCATCAACGCGATCATGCTGACCTGCGGGACCTACGACGCCGCGGGGGATTTCGCCTACCGCGTCGGCATTCCCGGCAAGAGCGGGGTCGGTGGCGGCATCCTCGCGATCGTGCCGGGCCGGTGCGCGGTCGCGGTGTGGAGTCCGGGGCTCGACGAGCGCGGCAACTCGGTGGCCGGTGTCGCGGCGCTCGACCACTTCACCACCTTGACCGGGTGGTCGGTCTTCTGACCGGGGGCGACGGCGGTGCCGTGAGGCGGGTGGGGTGGCGGTCGCCTGCGGTGCGCGGTTGAAGCCCACCTGCGGCAGTCCCGCCGCGAACAGCACGGCCGGCAGCAGCTCGTTGTCGGTGAAAGCGCTGATGGCGCTCTCGGGAATCATGTGCAGCACGAGACCGGTGGCGCCGGGCATCTGCTCGCCCTCGGTCCGAGCGTCGACGCCCGAGATGCCGAGGGTGTTCGGGTCGACTTCTCAGCGTCGCCCGCGCCAGGAGTACACGATGGACTGATCGTTTCGCCGCGTCGAACGCGGAGTGCTTCCCGCACGGACTGTGTGCCGCTGGGATCGAAGGGGGAACGTCATTGGCCCGTGGGCGCCTTCGCACTGCCGACCGTGTCGAGGTGGCGGCGCAGGGCTTCGGCCGCATCGCGCGAACGAGCAAGGATACTGACCCCTAGAAGCCCCTGAATCCCGCTGCTGCCCGTCTTGGCGCTCATCGGGCTCCGCGCGACGGCTCACCGCCCGGCGGCACCACGGCGACCGGGCACGTGGCGTGGTGCAGCACCCCGCGCGACACCGAACCCAGCAGCATCTCGGTGAACCCGCCGTATCCGCGCCGCCCCACGACCAGCAGGCGCGCACCGGTGGCGGCTTCCGCCAAGGTGGTGATCGGATCCATCGAGCTGGTGAGCCGCCGGAGCGTGACGTCCGGGTGCCTCGGGGCGAATCCCGCGACCGATTCGGCGAGCACCAGTTCCGCGCGGTCGACCAGTTCCGCGCGGTCGGGCTGGCCGTAGGGCCCCGGGATGAAAGCGGCATCCGGCGACGCCTGCACCGCGAGCACGTCGCAGCGCAGCGCTTCCGCCGCTTCGCAGGCGAACTCCAGGGCGCGGTTCCCGCCGGCCGACCCGTCGACCCCGGCCACGACGGTCTCGTGCCGCACCTGCTCGGCCGCCCCGCGCACCACCAGCGTGGGGTTCGAGGAGCGCGTCGCCACCCCGAGCGCCACCGAACCGAGCACGGCGTCGTGGAACGCGCGGTGACCACGTGAACCGAGCACCAGCAGCGGCGCGCGGCCCGCCACTTCCAGGAGCCGCGGAACCGGTCGGCCGATCAGGACCTCGTCGCGCACCGGCACGCCGAGGCGCTGCCGGGTGCGGGCGGCGAGATCGACGAGCCAATCCGGGTGGGCGTCCGCCGGGAGCGGGTCGGCGACGACCGTGCTCAGCACCAGTTCATCGCCGCAGAGCTCCGCGTTCGCGCAGACCCACTCGACGGCCCGTTCCGATTCGGGCGTGCCGTCCACGGCGACCGCGCATCCGCGTCTCCCGATCGGCATCGCACCCACCCCCGCCTCCAGGCTGGCAAAGGCGCGCACGGGTGGCATCTCGGCGCCCCTTCGTCGGCAACGGTCGAACGGATGCCGATCCCGAAGCGGAGGCGGCGACCGTTGAGCCGGCACGCCATCGGAGGCCCTTCCCGATCTGGCGCGGAGTTCGTCGGCGAGGATCATGCGACGGGTGGGTTGAAGCGGTGGGCCGACGGCGCCACCCGTGGAGAGGAGTTACCCGGTGTTCAGCAGCGAGCTCGCCGAACTGGCCGGGGTCACCGTGCGCACCCTGCGCCATTACCACCAGATCGGCCTGCTGCCCGAGCCGCCGCGCTCGGCCGGGGGTTACCGCCACTACGACGTCGGCGATCTCGTCCGGCTGCTGCGCATCACGCGGATGACCGCGCTCGGAATCCCGCTGTCGGCGCTGCCCGGAGTGCTGGACGACGCGGTGGCCGCCGACGAGCTGCTCGGCGAGCTCGATCGCCGGGCAGCCGCCGACATCGAGCGGCTCACCGCCCGCCGGGCGGCCATCGCCGCGCTGCGCCGCGCCGGAGCACCGCCCGACCTCCCACCGGAGCTGTCGTCGTGGCGGTCCGACCCCGCCGCGGGAACTCCGGCGGACATGGCCCGCTTCGAGCACGAGCAGCTGGTGCTGGCAGGCCACCTGCTCGGTGCTGACGGTCCGGCCGGGCTAGCGGCCCTGCTGAGCGACGGGGTGGTGGTCCCCGCCGCGCTGACCGAACGCTTCTACGGCCTCGGTCCCGCCACTCCGGACGACGAGGTCACCGCGCTGGTCGACGAGCTGGTCGCGCACCTGGCCCCGGCCGTGGCGCGGCTGGCCGAGATGGCTCCGCTCGGCTCGCGGGCATCGGCGCTGCTGGCGGAGTTGAACGAACGGACCCTGCGCCCCGAGCAGAACCTCGTGCTGCGCGAGGTCGAGCGGCGACTCGCGACGGGCGAGGCGGGGAACGCCGGGCGGTCTTGAACGACGGCCTAGGACCTGCCGACCCGCCCGAACCATGGCGTGGCTCACCTCTCGCGGCCTTGAGTCCGACGCGACGTCAGGGACTGGGATCAGGAGGTCCGATACCCGATGTCCGGAGGCCCACCATGTCGTCCTCACCCGCGCTGATCCCCGTCGAGGAGTTCTTCACCGCACCGTCGCGCACCCGCGCCCGGATTTCACCGGACGGCACGAAAATCGCCTACCTGGCCCCGTGGCGGGATCGGCTCAACGTGTTCGTCCGCGCCTCGGCGGGAGGCTGGCCGGAGACCGAGTCGGCGGACGACCCGGCTTCGTGGCGCGCCACTTCCGAGGAACGCCGCAGCATCGAGTCGTTCTTCTGGACCGCCGATTCCCGGTTCTTGCTGTTCACCCAGGACCGCGACGGCGACGAGAACGCCCACCTGCACCGCGTCGACCTGGCGCACCCGGACGAGCCCGCGGTGGACCTGACTCCGATCGACGGGGCGCGGGTGCTGGGCACCCAGTTCTGCGCTGACCGGCCCGAATCGGTGTTCGTGCAGCTCAACGCCCGCCGCGCCGACCTGGGAGACCTGTACGAGCTGGAGTTGGACACCGGCCTGCTGGTCCTGATCGCGGAGAACCCGGGCGACGTCACGGGCTGGGTGCGCACTCCGACGGGACGAATCCTGACGTTCGGCTTGGCCGATGACGGCACCCATCTGCTGTCGGAGTGGAACGCCGGCGCGTCCACGCTGATCACCCGGTTCTCCGGTCTCGACCACCCCTTCGCTCCGCTCCCGTTCGCGCCGACCCCGGACGGCACGGGGTTGTGGATCGGGTCGCCCCGCGGTTCGGACCGCACCCGCCTGGTGAAGGTCGACCTGGCCGGCGGGGAGCAGATCGGCGTGGACGGCCACCCGGTGTTCGACCTGGACACGCCCCGCCCCGAAGCCGACCCGCGCTTCCCGTCCTCGCTGATCCTGCACCCGGTCACCGGGGAACTGCTCGGAGCCCGCTACCTCGGCGCACGCCAGGAGATCCACGCGCTCGAACCCCACTTCGCAGCAGTGCTGCCGAAGCTGGCGGAGCTCTCCGACGGCGACCTGGCCCACGTGTCCTGCGACGCCGAGGCCCGGCGCTGGGTAGTGGACTTCACCCACGACCGCGACCCCGGAGTCACCTGGTACTACGACCACGCCACCGGCACCGCCGAGCGCCTGTTCCGCCCCTACCCGCACCTCGATCCAGCCCACCTGGCTCCGGTCACCCCCGTCACCGTCACCTCCCGCGACGGCCTGGACCTGCCGTGCCACCTCACGCTGCCGATCGGGGTGGAACACCGCGACCTCCCGACCGTGGTGCTGCTGCACGGCGGCCCCTGGTACCGCGACAGCTGGGGCTACGACCCCGAGGTCCAGCTCCTGGCCAACCGCGGCTACGCCGTGCTGCAGGTCGACTTCCGCGGCTCCACCGGCTACGGCAAAGCCCACACCCAGGCCGCCATCGGGCAGTTCGCCGGCCGTATGCACGACGACGTCATCGACGCCCTGGACTGGGCCGTCGAGCAGGGCTGCACCGACCGCGACCGCGTCGCGATCTACGGTTGCTCCTACGGCGGCTACGCCGCACTGGTCGGAGCCGCGTTCACCCCGGACCGTTTCGCCGCCGCGATCAGCTACACCGGCATGTCCGACCTCACCGACCTGGTCCGGTCGGTCGTCCCGTTCGCCCGGCGCTCGGTCGTGAACAGCTACCTGCGCTACATCGGCGACCCCGACGATCCGGCGCAGGAAGCCGACATGCTCGCCCGGTCCCCGATCAGCCGGGTCGACGCCATCACCGCACCGGTCCTGCTCATCCACGGCGCCAACGACGTCCGCGTCCACCGCAGCAACGCCGACCGCATCGCCGCCGCCCTGCGCGCCCGCGACGCAGAGGTGGAGTACCTGCTCAACGACCGCGAAGGCCACTGGTTCGTCAACCCGGACAGCAACATCGAGCTCTACGCCACCCTGGAGCGCTTCCTAGCCCGCCACCTCGGCGCCCGCGTCCCCGACGAAGCCTGAACCGACACCGCCACCTCTTCGAACTCACCGGCGGCACGCACGTCCGAGCACTCCCGTCCGGCGGCCGCAGGCACGGCAAGGCGAGTCATTGGGTGTGGGGCCGCATTCGGTCAAGGTCTGGTGGCGAGGGCGCGGGCGTAGGTGAGTCCGGTGCCGCCCATGGCTTTCGTGCGGTTCCACATGGCCTGCGTCCGGGGCACGGGGAGCAGGACCTCGTAGTCGCGCCGGAGGATCGTGCGCAACGACTGGCGTGCGAGGCGGTGGTATCGCTGGACGAACCAGCGCGATGAAGGGTGCACCAGTCGCCACCAGTCTTCGGACTCGGTCAGCAGCCGGTCGACGCGGTCCGCCTGGCAGCGGGCGAGCAGCCGCAACGCACCCGTCGTGACCCCGCCGGACACGGCGGTCCGCAGGCTTTCGCGGGTCAAGCCGCACTGCGCCAGATCGTCTTCCGGCAGGTAGACGCGCCCGAGTTCCAGGTCCTCGCCGATGTCGTCGAGGAAGTGCAGCAGGTACAGGGCGTGGCTGAGCGAGATCGCGCGGTGCTCGGCTTCGGCCGTGGACGGTTCGAGCAGGAGGTTGATCCAAGCAGCCGGTTCCCCGCTGACCCACCGCATGTAGTGCTCGAGGTCGCGGTAGGCCTGGTAGGACGTCACGTGCAGGTCGCTGCGGAGCACTTCCAGGAAGTGCCCGAGGGAATCGGTCGTGATGCCCCAGGTCGACGCGAAGTGGGTGAACGCGGCCGCGATGCGACCGTCCGTGACGTTGAACATCTCGGCCGAAGCCAGGAAGAACGGGAGTTCGCCGATCAGGTACCGCATGGCCCGGTTGATCTGGTCCTCGGTCAGCGGCCCGTCGAATCCCCGTGCGGTGAGCACCTTCCTGCTCGCCAGCGCGCACGTTTCCCGAAGGTTCTCGTCGGCCGCCAGTGCTTCCTCACACTCCGCGAGCGTTCGCCGGTAGGTCCCGTGGGAAGCCAGCTCGGACATCCGGTGCAGGCCGTCGCCCTCTCTCGGCCCGCCGCAGTTCTCCCAGGCCCTGCGAACTCTGTTGCGCAGCACATTGGTCTCGCCCCGCGCCTTCGTCGCCGCGCGCTGCGGGGAGTAGCCGAGGGCGCGGTAGGTGTGTTCCAGCGCGGAGTCCGGAACGACGACATCGCCCCGGGCGAACTCCTCGCAGAGCCAGCCCAGCAGGTCGGTCAGCAGTGCGACCTGGAAGTAGCTGTTCCCGGGGCTGACCCCGAACAGCGCGTGCTGCCGCTGCTCCCAGATCGCACGGCATGCGTCCGTGAACGGTTCGACGATGAAGGGCGCCCGTCGAGAAGGCGGAATGTCGTTGTGGTCCCCCGGGACGATCATGTGCCGCGCTCCTGCTCCGTGCGTTCTCGGTTCTGCGGATCGTCAATGGGATTCGCAGCGCGGCAAGCGTGCGGCGGCCCCCAGTGCCGGTTCCGCCGCCCCCACGACTCCGATTCTCAAGCAGAGATTACCGATGGCCGTTTTTGCGGGCATCCGGGAATTGTGGCCCGTCGTCCTGGCGGGTGACTTTCTGCGCGGTCCAGGTTCGGAAAGCCGGAATTAGTTCTGCAATGGGGTCGGTTGTCACCTTTGCGGGCGCACCGCGGCACACCGTCATCGTTGAACTGCCGCGTCATACGTGGGAGGGATCGCCCCCACTGGTGTCCGGGAGGGGACTGAAGTCCCGCTGCGTAGCGGGTCCGTGCAGAGCGCCTTCCGATGCTGCGATCGCAACGTCCTCCCGTGCGGTGCTGGCGGACCCGTTTCGGCTACGTCACTTGGACGACCGCTGCACTGCCGGAGCGGATGAGCGGGCCGGGGGCCGGAATGCGCGGTCACATTCGTGGGCGCGGCGGCAGGTGGGTGCCGGCGCGGGGCACTTCGAGACGCGGTTCGTCAAGCCGCTGTTCCAGGACCCGGTTCGTGGTTCCGCCGGTTCCACCCGCTCCCGGAGGCCGACGTCATCGCCGGGCAGTGCCTCACTCGACACGAGCCCCGTTTCGCGCGGAAGGGCGATCATGGTGGAAAAGTCCGTCGAGTTCGTCCGATCAGCTGGATTCCGGGACCGCCGAGCGTGACACGGGGTCGACGATCAGGCGGCCGGGGCCTCCGCCATCGGGCCGGATTCGAATGCCAGGCGTCCAGCGATCGCCGCGTACCGCATGGCCCTGGCCATCTTGAGCGGCTCACCTGCTCGCACCAACGCGGTGTTGATCAGCGTCGCCGCGGCTCCGAGCTCCATCGCGAGTGCGACGTGCTTAGCGCTCCCCAGTCCGCCCTCGACGATCACCGGGATGTCCGAGTGCTCGATGACCTCCCGGATTCGCGTCGGGTCGACGATGCCTCGGCCGGAGGCCACCGGCGAGGCCATCACGCGCAGCGCGGCACACCCGAGATCCTGAAGTTCCCGCGCCGCTTCGAGCTCCGGCAGGATGAACGGCAAGAGTTCCACTCCCTGGGGGCGGAGTTCGTGAGCCGCTTAGATCGTCATCCGGTTGTCGGGCATGTTGTCCTCGCCCCGGACGTCCGGCTTCAGCACATCGATTCCTAGTGAATCCCGCAGAATTCCCGCGGTCTTGACCGCGCTGTCCTTCGAGCGGGAGAACGAGGTGGTGCCGATCCAGCTGAAGTTCTCCAGGGGGAGCGCGTCGTCGAGATCCGACAGGAGCAGGCTGGAACGGCGATTGTCCGGGTCCACGGTGGTGATGAAGACATCGGCACCGGTCGCGGTCAGCACGTCCCTGACGACGGGAACGGAGTCGTACTGCTCGATGCCGACGATGAGCCGGGATCTGAACTGGTGTTCTCCGATCTCGAGCCACGGCTCATCGAGGACGGGATTCGGATCGTACGTCGTCGTCAAGTGGATCAACCCTGTCGGTGAGGGCGGCGGACAGCCGCATCCGAATCGGAGCCGGAGCGGGACGATCGTGTCCAGGGGTGCATGCGGTGTCAACTGTTGCCGACCGGGATTATCCGACACCGCGATATGGAGTAACTTCGGCGGAAATGCGTCTGCGCAAGGGATTGTCCGGTCGGCGGGTCGAATTGTCCGAAGTCGACGGTCCATTCGGTGCGGGAGGTCGTGACCGAGGTGGACTGCGTGGCGGTCCTGGCGTTCCACCAGGAGGCCGTCGGCCTGGTCGCGATGTGCGCGGCGCCGGGCCTAGAGCTTCAAGGCGGACGCGAGTGCGCGCAGCGCCGGGCGTGGATCGGTCGTCGGGGTGTCGAGCAGGAGTTGGACGGCGACGTGGTCGGCGCCGGCGTTGAGGTGTGCGGTGGCCGACTCCGCCGCTTGCTCTGCGGAACCCATGCCGACCAGTGCGCGGGCCAATCGGTCCGACCCGCCGGGAACGAGGTCGGATTCGTCGAATCCTTGTCGCAGCCAGGAGTTGCGGTAGTTGGGCAACGACGAGGCGAGCCGGAGGTGCTCGTGCGCGCGTCGGAGTTGGTCTGCTTCGTCTCCGCCGATGGCCACCGCTTGCTCGCTCACGATCCAGCGGTCGGGTCCGAGGAGGGAACGGGTGTTGCGGGTCTGTTCGGGCGTGACTCGGTAGGGGTGTGCGCCGTCGGCGAGTTCACCGGACAGCTCGATCATCTTCGGTCCCAGAGCCGCCAGCAGGCGGAGGGCCCGACCGTCGGACTCTAGTTCAGCGGGCACCTCGTCCATGCGTTCCAGGTAGGTTCGCATCGTGGTCAGCGGCTTGCTGTAGGGGTTGCCGACCAGTTGCTCGACGAACGGGGCGTGGCTGACGCCCAGGCCGAGGACGAAGCGTCCGGGGTGCAGGGCGCTGAGCGTGCGGCCCGCGGTTTCAGCGGCCATGGGGAGCCGGACGTGGATGTTGGCGATTCCGGTGCCGACCACGAGCCGATCCGTGGCGGCGAGGAGGGCCGCGGATTCGACGAGGACGTCCTTCCCGCCGCCTTCGGGCATGAACAGCGAGCCGAATCCGAGTGCTTCGATGTCACGGGCGACGTTCTGCGCCTCGCGGATCGGCCAGGCCTCGCTGTTCCACCAGATGCCGGCTTTGGAAGGAAACTCGACGCCAACACGCTTCTCGGTCATCGTGCGACTCCTCCGCGGGTGAGTCGGATGGTCGTCCCCGGTGCGCTCGCGAGATCCGCCCTCGGCGGTTCTGGTTGCGCGGCGCAGGGCTACAGGATCGGTGCCACGGACCTTACGTGCGAGCGACGTTGCGTAGCGACCGGGAGTTCGGGTGCTGCCGTGCACGAGTTCGTACCGAGGCGTGGTCTTCCGGTGATGCCGATGGAACCGTTCGAGTTGGCCGATCCCACCTGCAGCGCCTCCTGCTGATTTGAACTCGGTTCGATTACTATGGCCGAGCCGCGCCCGCTGATGCCGCTGGCTGGGAGCGCGATATCGGAAGCACGACGCGTGCGTGAGGATGGGTGGGGGAGGTGGATCCGCTCGGCTAGGGCACAACTTCCTCGCTCGCGCGGTGATGAACCACGTCGGCCTCGGCGCGAACGTCGCGGAGGAGAACACGTCGTTCAACACGCACGTGGACTCCACCGGGCAGCTGCTGGCCGGGCGCAACGGGCCTTACACCCTCGAATTCGCCGAGCGGCCACCGCAGACCGCGTTCTGGAGCGCGACCCTCTACCGCGCCGAAACGGGACGGCTGCACGCGAACTCCGCGCATCGCCACGCCCTGGGCAGCGCGGCGCTCGGTGACGAGGGATCGGCGCGGCTGGTGATCAGCCACGCCGATCCCGGCACCGCGAACTGGCTTCCGTGTCCGGAAGGCGAGTTCTACCTGATCCTGCGCATCTATTCGCCGGGTCAGGAGGTCGTCGCGGGTCCTGGCTGCCCGCTCCGGTGCGTCGAGGAGCGGGCGCGTCGGACCACCTATGACCGGACCGGCCGGGGTTCCGGCTCGTCGGCGGCCGGTTCCCCCGTCATGTCCTCGCGCGAGGTCTCGTGCATCGTCGCGACGACGACCAGGCCCACCAGCGCGGCGAACACCGCGTAGAACGCCGGGGAGATCGTGAGTCCGGTGACCTTGACCAGTCCGGTCGCGATCAGCGATACGAGCCCCGTGCCGATGACACCGCCGATGTTGAACCCGAGCGAGATCCCGGTGTAGCGCACCCTGGTCGGGAAGAGTTCGCTGTACTGCGTGTAGACCACGCCCTGCTGGATGCTGAACGGGATGTTCAAGACCAGGGCGGCGACGATGGCCAGCAGGAGCGAACCTTGCTGCATCACCCAGAAGCAGGGGATCGAGAGCAGGACGAACCCGATCATCGCGCCCGCCAGGACACGACGTCGACCGAGGCGATCGCTCAGGGCGCCCGCCCACGGGATGGCCGCCAACGGCATGAGCACGATCAGGACGATCAGCCACAGCGACCCGGTCAGCGGGTAGTTCAGGACCGCCGAGAGGTGGACGAGCAAGTAGACCGATGCGATCCCACCGGTGGTCATGGTCGAGTACGCGATGCCGATGACCCGGAGGACGGAGGCCTTGTGCGTGCGAAGGACTTCGAGCACGGGCGCTTTGGGAGGAGCGGACTTCTTGGCCAGCTGCACGAACATCGGGGAGTCCTCGACCCGCATCCGGTAGACCACGGCGGCCGCCAGGAGCGGCGCGGCTATGAGGAACGGTACGCGCCAGCCCCAGGCGGCCATCTGTTGCGTGGACGTGAGGGCGCTCAGGATCGCGACGGTCCCCGCGGCACTCGCGATGCCGAGTGACACTCCGATCGAGGTCGCGGAACCGAACAGGCCGCGTCGCCGGGAGGGGGCCGATTCGGTGGACAGCGAGGCGGCCCCGCCGATCTCGCCTCCGGCCGCGAGCCCTTGGACGATGCGCAGGAGCGTCAGGAGGATGGGGGCCCAGATGCCGATCGAGGCGTAGGTCGGCAGGAGTCCGGTCAGCATCGTGGCCGCCCCCATCACCGCGACGGTGGCCATGAGCACGGCCTTGCGGCCGCGCCGGTCACCGATGCGGCCGAAGATCAACCCACCGATGGGCCGGGCCAGTGCCCCGGTGGCGACCACCCCCAGTGTCCCGAGCAGTCCGACGAGGCTGTCACCGGCGGGGAAGAAGAGCGGTGCCAGGACGACCGCGAGGTAGCCGTAGATGGCGAAGTCGTAGTACTCGATGGCCGTTCCGGCTGACGCTGCCACGCTGGCGCGGCGGGCCAGGCGCTCGCGATCGCGCATTGCTTGTGTCGACATCGGCGCTCCTTTGCGCTGTGCAACGACCGTCGCAGTCGTTCGGCCGCAGTGCCGATAAGGTAGACATGAATTGACGTCAGTTCAACTAGCTCCAGGAGCGTGGAGCGCGCGATGTCGAACGGACACCCGCGCCCGGTCGCTCGTGCGCTGCTCAGATCCGGACGAGGGTCTTGCCGATCGTGCGTCCGGCCAGCATGTCGACCATGGCGGTGGGCGCCGCCTCGAGGCCGTCGTAAACGCTCTCCCGGTGGACCAGACGTCCCTCGGCCAGCCAGCCGCCGAGGCGCCGCTGCATCTCGTCGAGCAGCGGAACGTGCGCGCTGCCGCGGAATCCGCGCAGGATGAGGTTCTTCGAGGTGGCGAGGAACAGGTTGCCCGGCCCGGCCGTCCCGCCCTCGTACTCGGAGATCGAGCCGCAGAGCGCGGCCCGGCCGTCGTTGTTCAACGCGTCGAGCGCGGCCTCGAGGTGCGCGCCGCCGACACCGTCGAAGTAGAAGTCCAGCCCCTCGGGCGCGGCCTGCGCCAGCGACTCCGCCAATGGTCGCGAACGCCGGTTGAACGCCGCGTCCACACCGATCTCGTCGAGCAGCCAGGCCACCTTCTCGTCGCTTCCGGCGCTGGCCACGACCCGGAGGCCGCTGTGCTTCGCGATCTGGCACACCATGTTGCCGACGGCGCCTGCGGCGGCCGAAACCCAGATCGTGCCGGAGCCGCCCAACGCGTCGATCACGTGCAATCCCGCATAAGCGGTCAAGCCCATCGGGCCGAGCGGGCCCAGGTACGCCTGGGCCGGAGCCCTGTCGACGTCGAGCAGGCGCAGGTTCGCGATGCCGTTCATCGCGACCTCGCCGGAATCGACCACGGCGTGGCTGCGCCAGCCGTATGAGTGCCACACGGTGCTGCCGACGGGGAAGCCTTCGGCCAGCGATTCTTCGACGACGCCGACGGTGAAGATGCCGTCCATCGCCTCGCCGACCGGGAACGCGGCGAAGTACCCCTGCGGTGCGTCGGCGCGCAAACGCAGCCGCAGTCCGGGATCCACCGAGGTCCACGTGTTGCGCACGAGCACTTGCCCCGGTTCGAGATCGGGCAGGACGGCGGTCGCGAGCTCGAAGTGGTGCCTGCCGACTTCGCCGACCGGCAGCTCGAGCACCTGCACTTGAACGCATTCCATGGGTTTCTCCCAAGATCGTTGATGTACCTGACTTGGCCGGCAGCGAAATGCTTCGCCGGGTGTGCCGACGCCGATGGACGGGTCCGGCTCGCTCGGCGCTACGGAAGGACCACGGCGCGGCCGAGGAACCTGCCGTGCCGCAGGTCGTCGAGCGCCTGGTCCGCGTCGTCGAGCGAGTAGGTCGTGATCTCGGCGCGGAGACCGCGGTCGCGCGCGAGCCCGACGACCTCGGCGAGTTCGTCGCGGGCTCCCCAGAACGGGACGTGAACACGAGCGCCGGGTGGCAGCGCGGTCCCTTTCGCGACCGGCAGCGTGCCGCCTGCGCTGCCGATGACGACGAGGTCGCCGGCCCGGCGCAGCGATCGCGCCGCCAGCGCCATCGTCGCGTCGCTGCCGACGAAGTCCAGCACCACGTCCGCGCCCCGGGCGGGAAGCGCGGCGCCGACGTCGTCCGGCGCGCAGGCGGTCGCGGCACCGCAGGCGCGTGCGAGATCGCGTGCTTCGGCGCGGACGTCGACGGCGATGACGTGCGCGTTCGACACGGCGGCGAGGATGCCGACCGCGAGGTGTCCCAGGCCGCCGACGCCGATCACGAGCGCGGTCGCGTCCGGTTCGGCGAGCGCGTCCCGGCAGCCGCTGACCGCGTGGAAGGACGTGAGTCCCGCGTCCGCCAGGGTCGCGGCGAGAGCGGGATCGAGGCCGTCGGCGGAAACGAGGCGCCCGGCTTCGACGACCATCTCGTCGGCGAGCCCGCCGTCGACCCCGAGTCCGATCCCCGCTGCTTTCGGATCGGGCTGGTCGCAGTAGTTCGGCCTGCCCGCCGCGCACCTCGCGCACTGCCCGCATCCCCACGGGCCGTGGACGATCACCTGGTCGCCGACGTGCACGCCGGTCACGCCCGTCCCGAGTTCGGCGACCCGGCCGCAGGTTTCGTGGCCGAGCGTGTACGGCGTCGGCCAGGCCGTGGCCGAGCGGACTCCGGTCGCGTCGAGGACGTGCAGGTCCGACTGGCAGAGACCGGTGGCCAGCACCTCCAGCCGGACCTGGCCGGCCCGCGGCGCGGGTGAGGCGACCTCGGTCAGTCCGCTGCGGCCGTCGCCGAACATCCGATACGCACGCATGCTGCTCCTCGTCGCGTCTGACCTAGGCCCTGAAGTGAAGTGAGTTCAGCATGGCCGCGATGTGGCCACCTTGGCAACGGCGGGCGTGGCGGTGCAGGTCGGCGACCTCCTTGCCGCGGTGCGGCCAAGGGGAGGGAGTGGCGCCCGAAGTGTTGACACGGGAGAGCCCGCGACCCATTATCGAATTGAAGTCAGTTCAAGGAGGAGCACATGGCAGTCGAGGACGACATCCAGTTCGAGAAGGACGGCAACGTCGCACGCGTCTGGCTGAACCGCCCGCACAAGCGCAACTGCATCACGGTGCCGATGCTCAACCGGCTCGACGAGATCATCACCGAGATCGACAACGACCCGGAACTGCGCGTTCTGGTCTTCCGAGGCCGGGAGAACACCTTCTCGTCCGGCTTCGACCTGGACAGCTTGCAGTCCGAGTTCATCGGGTCGAGCACCGCGATGGACGTCGCCGTGGTGTCGGCGAAGGTCTGCGACCGGCTCTACAACATGTCGACGCCGTCGGTGGCCGTCATCGAGGGCTACGCCACCGCGGGCGGGTTCGAGGTCATGATCTCCTGCGACTTCGCGATCGCCGACGACGACGCGAAGATCGGCGACTTCCACATTCGCCGTGCACTGTTCGGCGGTGCCGGTCCGATCTACCGCCTGCCGCGCATGCTGGGCATCCGCAAGACCAAGGAGCTCATGCTCACCGGCAAGTTGCTCAGCGGCAAGGAGGCCGACGACTTCGACCTCGTCAACGCCAGCGCACCGGCCGACAAGCTGGACGAGACCGTCGAGGAGTTCATCAGCCACCTCACGGACAAGAGCCCGTTCCAGATGAAGCTCACCAAGATGGCGGTGGATCGGGGCTTGGACGCCGACATCGCCTCGCTGATGGTGCTGGAGCACCTCGCGGTGGGAGTCACGCTCAACTCCCAGGACGCGGCCGAAGGCGTCTCGGCGTTCTTGGAGAAGCGCGACCCGAAGTGGACCGGTCGCTGAGTCCGGTGGTCGGTTCCGCGGTGATCGAGCAGTGGTGGCCTTGCTGGCAAAGGAGCTTGCGATGACGAAGCCGGCCGTCGTGGACGCCGATCCCGAGCTCGGTGCGCGGGTGCGTGCCGAGCTCGGCGGATCGGGCCCGTTGCGGACGCTGGAAGGTGGCCGCAGCGGATTGACCTACCGGGTCACGGACGCCGTCGGGAACGACCACGTCGTCAAGGCGGTGCCGCCGGGGCGGCGTGCGGTGGGGCGAAACGACGTCCTGCGGCAGTCGCACGTGCTGTCGGCGCTGGCCGCGGCCGGCGCCGGGCCGGGGTTGCCGCTTCCCGCGGTCACCGCTCGCAGCGAAGCGCAGCCCGCTTGGTTCGCCATGGAGTGCGCTGCGGGAACGGCAGCGGAACCGGTGCTCGAAGAGCATCCGCTGCCACCGGGGGTCGCCCGGGAGCGGATGGTCGCGGCGGCACGCGTCCTCGGAGAGCTCCACGCCGCGCCGCTCGCGGGTGTCGAAGCCGGTCTGCGCTCGGCCGGGGGCGAGGTACCGGAACCGCTCGGGCCCGCCGACGAGCTCGCGCGCTGGACGAAGACGATGCACGCCGTTCCCGAAGAACTCCGTTCCGGTTCGGAGGCGTTGCTTTCCGCGCTTCGGGCCGCGGTGCCCGTAGCCGTGGATCCGGTGCTGGTGCACGGCGACTTCCGCCTCGGCAACCTGCTCTGCGTGGGTGCCGAACCGACGGCGCTGGTCGATTGGGAGATCTGGAGCCTCGGCGATCCGCGGGTCGACCTCGGCTGGTTCGGCGTGTTCACCGACGGCGCGCTGTTCCCCGGTGTCGGTCGCGTCGTGGCGGAGCTGCCGTCCGAAGCGGAGCTGCTGGCGGTCTACGGGAACCCGGAACCACCGGACCACGCGTGGTTCCGCGCGCTCGGGCGGATGAAGATGGCCGCGATCATGGGGCACAACCTGAAGCGGCACCGCGAGGGCGTGCACCACGATCCGGTCCAGGAGCAACTACCGGCCACCATCGACGCGCTGATCGTTTCTGGGCGCTCCATCCTCGAAGGGGGGTCGCGATGACGGTGCCGACTCCCGGGGAGCTGTTCGGGCTGCAGGGCAAGACGGCGCTGGTCACCGGGGCGTCGTCAGGACTGGGTGCGCGGTTCGCGACCGTGCTGGCCACCGCGGGCGCGACCGTGTGGATCACGGCCCGGCGCAAGGAGAAGCTGGATGCGCTGGCGGCGGCCGATCCGGCGCTGCGCGTCCTGCCCGCCGACCTCTCCGACGAGGAAGCCAGGGAGGCGCTGCTCGCCGAGACCGGAGCGGTCGACGTGCTGGTGAACAACGCGGGCACGGAAAGCGGCGCGAAGCCGTTGGACGAGACTCCGTCCGGATTCGCGGGGGTGCTCGGCACCAACCTGGTCGCCCCGTTCCACCTGGCCCAGCTCGCGGCTCGCGCGGCCGACGGCGCTCCGCTGTCGGTGGTCAACGTCAGTTCGATCCTCGGACTGGTCTCCGCGGCACCGCTGGGCGGTGCGAGCTACGCAGCTGCCAAGGCCGGTCTGATCGGCCTCACCCGGGAACTGGCCGGGCACTGGGGTGGACGCGGGGTGCGCGTGAACGCGCTGGCGCCGGGGTGGTTCCGCACGGAGATGAACGACGAACTGTTCGCCGACGACCGGTCGGTGCGGTGGATCGAACGCAACACGATGCTCCGCCGGGCCGGTGAAGGGGCAGAACTGGACGGTGCGCTGCTGTTCCTCGCATCAGCGGCGTCGAGCTACTGCACCGGTCAGGTGCTGGCGGTCGACGGAGGGTGGACGTCCCGATGACGAGCATCGACGAATTCGCCGCCGAAGCGCGCGAGTGGCTTGAGCGGAACTCGACTCCACGTCAGGACGTCGACGCGTCCCGCACGTCGGTGTCGGTGTTCCACGATCTGCCCGCGGACGAGGAACGCGCGCTGCTCGCCCGCGTGTGCACCTGGCAGCGCAAGCGGTTCGACGCCGGATACGGCGCGCTGACCTGGCCCGAATCCGACGGCGGCGCGGGGCTCACCCCCGCGCACGAGGAGGCGTTCGCCGAGCTGGAGCGCGACTTCGACACACCGGGTCAGCACGAGCTGGCGTCGGTCAGCGCGCACTTGATCGCTCCGACGATCGACCTGTTCGGCACCCCGGAGCAACGCCGGCACCTCGTCCGGCCGCTGCTGCGCGGTGACGAACTCGCCTGCCAGCTGTTCTCCGAACCGTCCGCGGGATCCGACCTCGCCGGGCTCGCCACCCGGGCCGAGCGGCGAGGGGACGAGTGGGTGGTCAACGGGCAGAAGGTGTGGAGCTCCGGTGCCCAGTTCGCGGGCTGGGGCGAGCTCATCGCGCGCACCGACCCGGACGCCCCGAAGCACCGCGGCCTCACGGCGTTCCTGCTGCCGATGGACACCCCGGGGGTCGACGTGCGGCCGCTGCGGCAGATGTCGGGCGGGGCGTCGTTCTGCGAGGTGTTCCTCGACGACGTGCGCATCCCCGACGAGTGGCGTCTCGGTGAGGTCGGTGCGGGGTGGAAGGTCACCCTCGCCACCTTGGGGTTCGAGCGCAGCCACTCCGGTGCGAACACCGAACTCGGTGGCGGGTACCGGCATCTGGTGGCGACCGCGCGCAGGCTCGGCAGGCTCGACGATCCCGACGTGCGGCGCGGCCTGGCCGAGGTGTGGATGCAGGAGAAGCTCGGTGAGCTGGCGTCCACCCGGGACCGCGAAGCGCGCCTGGACGGTGCCGAACCGTCGGCGATCGGCTCGCTGCGCAAGCTGGCGTGGGCGCAGAAGCTCAAGCAGGTCAGCGAAGTCGCGGCCACCGTGCTGGGAAACCGGCTGATCGCCGACACCGGTGACGACGTCTACCAGTGGACCGAGCACGTGCTCGGTGCGCCCGGGTACCGCATCGCGGGCGGATCGGACGAGATCCAGCGCAACATCATCGCCGAACGCATCCTCGGCCTGCCCACCGAGCCGCGCGGGGACAAGAACGTTCCGTGGCGGGACATCCCGCGGTAGCGGCGGCACGGCAAGAGGGACACGAGACGGGAGTGGCCATGCAGGCAGACAGCACCGGTCCGGTGCGCACCGTGGCGGAAGCCGTCGCCGAAGCGCGGCCCCAGCAGAGCCCGCTGCGGGGGAGGACCGCGCTGGTGACCGGCGGTTCGCGCGGGCTCGGCCGGGAGATCGCGATAGCCTTCGCGGCCGCCGGCGCGGACGTGGCCGTGGTGTCCCGGAAGAAGGACGCCTGCGAGCAGCTCGCGGGTGAGCTCGCCGAGGCCACCGGGCGCCGGGTGAGCGCGCACGGGGCTCACGTCGGTGAGTGGGATCGGCTTCCCGCCTTGCTCGACGAGGTGGAGGAATCCCTCGGGCCGGTCGACATCGTGGTGAACAACGCGGGGATCGCCCCGGTCTACCCGAGCCTGTCCGAGGTCTCGGAGCAGTTGTTCGACAAGGTCGTCGGGGTCAACCTCAAGGGGCCGTTCCGCCTGATGGCGCTCGCGGGCGAGCGGATGGCGTCCCGGGACGGCGGCTCGATCCTCAACATCTCCTCGATCGCCTCGGGTCGACCGACCCGCGGGGACCTGCCGTACGCGGCGGCGAAGTCGGCGTTGAACACGCTCACCGCGGGATTCGCCCAGGAGTACGGGCCGCTGGTGCGGGTGAACACGATCCTCGCCGGGCCGTTCTTCACCGACATCAGCACGGCGTGGGACATGGACGCGTTCGAGGCGATGGCCGAGGACTGGCCGTCGAAGCGCGGCGGTGATCCCGCGGAGATCGTCGGCGCGGCGCTGTACCTGTGCGGGCCGACGTCGAGCTACACGACCGGGTCGCTGCTGGCCGTCGACGGAGGAAGGCTGGCCGCGCCATGACAGGAGTCGCGATGAGAATGGTGGACGACTCGCTCGTCACCGACACGCCGGACGGTCCGGCGCTGCTGGGCAGCCGGTGCTCCGACTGCGCCGCCTGCACGTTCCCGCGCCAGGCGGGGTGCCCGCGGTGCACCGGAGCGTCCATGGTGGACACCCCGCTGGCGCGGCGCGGCTCGCTGTGGACGTTCACGATCCAGGGCTTCCGGCCGAAGGATCCGTACACGGGGCCGGAGGAGTTCGAACCGTTCGCAGTGGGGTACGTCGAACTTCCGGGGCAGCTCCTGGTCGAGACCCGCCTGACGGAATCGGACCCGGAGGCACTGCAGATCGGGATGCCGATGCACTTGGAGCTGGTGCCGTTCCGGACGGCCGACGACGGCGCGCCGGTGCACACCTTCGCGTTCGCCCCGGACCGGGAGGTGCGGGCATGACGGACGGTGTGGCGATCGTCGGGATCGGGATGCACCGGTTCGGGCGGACGAAGGGCGTCTCCGGCCGGGCTCAGGCGGTGCACGCCGCGCGGGAGGCGTTGCGGGACGCGGGACTGTCCTTCTCGGACATGCAGTTCGGGTTCGGCGGGTCGCACTCGGCCGGAGACGCCGACACGCTGGTCTCCGAGCTGGGGCTGACCGGGCTGCCGTTCATCAACGTGGCCAACGGTTGCGCGACCGGCGGGTCGGCGCTGATCTCGGCCGACGCGGCCATCCGCTCCGGGCAGCACGAGCTCGGCATCGTGATCGGTTTCGACAAGCATCCCCGGGGCGCGTTCAACGTGGATCCGGCCGAGCACGGCATCGGCTCGTGGTACGGCGAGACCGGGATGATGGTCACCACCCAGTTCTTCGGCATGAAGATCCAGCGGTACCTGCACGACCACGACATCGGTTCGGACGTCCTCGCGCTGATCGCGGAGAAGGCGTTCCGCAACGGAGCGCTGAACCCGAACGCGTGGCGACGCGATCGGCTCACCGCCGCCGAGATCGCCGCGGCAACGATGATCTCGCACCCGTTGACGCAATACATGTACTGCTCCCCGGGTGAGGGCGCGGTGGCCTTGGTGCTGTGCCGCGCGGACCAGGCGCGCCGGTACAGCGACGAACCCGTCTTCCTGAAAGGCGCGGCGTTCCGCAGCAGGCGCTACGGCTCGTTCGAGGTGTACGCGCCCTGGATCGCCGCCGAGCGCGCCGAGTCGCCCACGGTGCAGGCATCGCAGGCGGCGTTCGAAGCCGCGGGCATCGCACCGTCCGAAGTGGACGTCGCACAGATCCAGGACACCGAGTCAGGAGCGGAACTGATGCACATGGCCGAGACCGGTCTGTGCGAGCACGGTGAACAGGAGCACCTGATCAAGGCCGGGGACAACGAGATCGAGGGACGGCTGCCCATCAACACCGACGGCGGTTGCATCGCCAACGGTGAGCCGGTCGGCGCTTCCGGGCTGCGGCAGATCTACGAGAACGCGCTCCAGCTGCGCGGTGACGCCGGTGCCCACCAGGTGCCGTCTCGACCGCACGTGGGGTTCACGCACGTCTACGGTGCGCCCGGAATCAGCGCGTGCACGGTTCTGACCCGCTGAGAGGACGAGGGAATGGCTTGGGATTTCGAAACCGACCCCGAGGTGCAGCGGGAGCTGGACTGGGTCGAGGAGTTCGTCCGCGACGAGGTCGAACCGGTGGACCAGGTGATCGAGCACGCTTGGAACACCCGTGACCCGCGCCGCAACGCGCTGATCAAGCCGCTGCAGGAACGGGTGCGGGAGCGCGAGCTGTGGGCCTGCCACCTCGGCCCGGAGCTGGGCGGCAAGGGGTACGGGCAGCTGCGGCTGGCGCTGCTGAACGAGAAGTTGGGGCGCACGCATTCCGGACCGGTCGTGTTCGGATGCCAGGCGCCGGATTCGGGCAACGCCGAGATCCTCGCCCACTACGGCAGCGACTTCCAGAAGAAGACCTACCTGGAGCCCTTGATCGAGGGCGACATCGTGTCCTCGTTCTCGATGACGGAGCCGCACGGCGGGTCCGACCCGACGGGCTTCCGCACCACCGCGGTGCTCGACGGCGACAGCTGGGTCATCAACGGGGAGAAGTGGTTCTCCTCGCACGCGTTGTTCGCCGAGTTCCTCATCGTGATGGCGGTGACCGAGCCGGACGCCGCACCGCACGAACGGATGTCGATGTTCGTGGTGCCCGCGGACGCGCCGGGGGTCGAGCGGGTGCGGGACGTGTCGGTGTGGGGGCACGAGGAACCCGTGGGAACCCACCAGTACCTGCGCTACACCGATGTCCGGGTGCCGGCGGAGAACCTGCTGGGGCGGCGCGGCGAGGGCTTCGCGGTCGCGCAGACCCGGCTCGGGGGCGGCCGCATCCACCACGCGATGCGCACCGTCGGCCTGGTCCAGCGCGCGTTCGAGCTGATGAAGCGCCGCGCGGTCTCGCGCACCACGAAGGGCGCGCGGTTGGCGGACAAGCAGCTGGTGCAGGAGATGATCGCCGACTCCTGGATCCAGATCGAGCAGTTCCGGCTGCTGGTGCTGCGCACGGCGTGGAAGATCGACAAGCACGACGACTACCGCGCGGTGCGCGCCGACATCGCCGCGGTGAAGGCCGCGATGCCGAAGGTGCTTCTGGACGTCTCGTCCCGAGCCATCCAGATCCACGGCTCGCTGGGCATCTCCAAGGAGCTGCCGTTCGGCAAGTGGGTGATGGAGTCGTTCCACATGGGACTCGCCGACGGTGCCACCGAGGTCCACAAGACCAACCTCGCCAAGGCGCTCGTGCGCAGCACCACGCCGGATGACGGGCTCTTCCCGCCCTACATCGGACCCGAACTCACCCGGGAGGCGCTCGGCCGGTACTCCGAGCTGCTCGCCGAGGCGGACGAGGTCGACCCGGGCGGTGCGGCATGACGGCCCGAAGGCTGACGCACGACGCGGATATCGAGCAGTTCCGCGGTGCCGTGCGGGAATTCCTGCGCGAGCACGCCGACACCGCGGCGGTGTTCGGGGAGATGCGCGAGGAGCGTGCTGGGGACCCGGCGGTGTGGAACCGGTTCGCCGGCGAGCTCGGCGTGGTCGGGCTGGACGTGCCGGAGAGCTACGGCGGCGCGGACGCCGGATTCCGCCCGGTCGCGGTCGTGGCCGAGGAACTGGGCCGATCCCTGGTCCGGTTGCCGTGGTTCACCACCGCTGTGCTCGGCGTCGGCGTGCTCCTGCACGCCGAGGGAGCGCAGGCCGAGGAATGCAGGAGGCGACTGCTGCCGGCGCTGGCCGCCGGTGCGCGCACCGCGACGCTGGCCTGGGCCGAAACCCCGGGGGGCTTGGACGCGCCCAGCCTCGACGCGTCGGCCGTGCGCGACGGCGACACCTGGCGCCTCACCGGACGCAAGATCCTCGTCGTCGAGGGCGCCACGGCGGACCTGCTGTTCGTCGCGGCCCGGACGGAAGACGGGCGGGCCCTGTTCGTCGTCGACGGGGACGCGCCGGGTGTGGTCCGCACCGCCGACCGCGCGATGGATCCGAACCGGCAATTGGCCACCGTCATCTTCGACGGGGCACCGGCACGACTGGTCAGCGATCCGGGCACCGGGGAGCGGGTGCTCGCGCGGGTGCGCGACCGCGCGGTGACGGCGCTGGCCTGCGAGCAGACCGGCGGGGCGGCGGCATCGCTGGACATGGCGGTCGAGCACGTCAAGAACCGCGTCCAGTTCGGACGTCCGATCGGGATGCTGCAGGCGATCAAGCACCGCTGCGCCGACATGGCCGTGGAGCTCGAGGCCGCCCGGTCGGCATCGCTGTGGGCCACCGGAGCGATCGCGGAGGACTCGCCGGACGTCGGCATCGCCGCAGCCGCAGCGGCGCTGACCTGCAGCCGGTCCTACGAGTACGTCGCCGCCGAGACCATCCAGGTGCACGGCGGCATCGGGTTCACCTGGGAACACCCGGCGCACCTGCACTTCCGCCGGGCGGCGACGAGCGCGGTGCTCTTCGGCGATCGGCACACCCACCAGGAGCGCCTGCTGTCCGGTCTGCACGTCGACGCCGGGTGACCAGGCGCGGGACGACCGCCGCCGCTGAGGGGCAACGGTGATCATCAACGAAACCGCTTCACTGAAGCAGATGCTCTTCGGTGAACGAGCGAGTTCCGCGGCTCCTGCCGGAATGGCGTTGGAGTGCAACGACTTCGCGCTCTGCGGCCTCTCGCGGTGGTGTTCTCCCCGTCGCGACCTGGCAGGTGGTCTCCACGTGCATGAGCCCGGCGCTCGGTAGCGGCCCGGTGGCCTGGTGATCGCTCGGTTCATCCGGAAGAACTCGCACGACGCTCTACGAGGAGGTGCGGTGAGCGATGTTCGATCTGCTGGTGCTCGGCGGTGGTATCGCCGGTATGACCGCCGCGGCCACGACGGTCCGCGGTGGCGGGTCGGCGATGGTGGTGGAGAAGGGTCCGTTGCTCGGCGGATCGGGCCAGTACGCGGGATACATCTGGACCGCGCCCGACCACGACGTGATGGACCGGGTGAACCCCGGTGGCGACCTCGGGCTGAAAAGGGCGCTGGTGGACGACTTCGACGACGCCGTCCAGTGGATCGGCTCGCTGGGGGTGAGCTGCGGCAAGCGCGTACCGGTGATCGGCTACGGGCGCGGGCACCGGTTCGACACGGCGCACTACGTCGACGGCTGCCGGCACGTGGTCCGGGAGAACGGTGTGATCGTGACGGAGGCGTCGGCCCGGAGGTTGCTGCTCGACGACGGCGTGGTGCGCGGCGCGGAGATCGGCCTGGCCGATGGTTCGGCGCGGACCGTGGAGGCGACGGCGACGTTGCTGGCCACCGGCGGTTTCCAGGCGGACCCCGAGCTGCGCGCGCGGTACCTGCACGAGCAGGCGCGGGACGTCGAGCTGCGGTCGAACCCGTTCAGCAGTGGGGACGGACTGCGGCTGGCGATCGAGGCCGGTGCGGCGATCGGATCGGAGGGCGCAGGGTTCTACGGCCACCTGATCCCGTCCGGCATCGCGCTGGAGCCCGAGCTGTTCGTGGACATCACGCTCTACTACAGCGAACACGCGGCCCTGTTCAACTTGGCGGGCGAGCGGTTCGTGGACGAGACGGCGGCGGATCACCTCACGGCGATGGCATTGCTCGACCAACCCGAGGCGCGGGGTCTGCTGGTGACCGACGCCCGCGGCTACCGGGAGTGGATCACCGGTGCCTACGTCGAGGGAGCCGACAGCCTGGACAAGTTCGCACTGGCCCGGTCCAGGGGCGCGCGGTGCGTGGTCGCCGACAGCGCGTCCGATTTCGCCGAGATGCCCGCTGAGTGGGGTTACGACGGCCCCAAGATCGCCGAGGAGCTGGGGCGCCTCGCCCGAGGCGAGTCGGCAGGGCCTGGCCGGGAGTCCGATCCTCGGGCGCTGGACGAACCGCCGTACTACGTCGTGGAGGCGCGGCCGGCCGTGACGTTCCCGTTCACCGGTGTCCGGATCGACCCGCGGGCGCGGGTCCTGTCGTCGAGCGGTGCACCGATCCCGGGCCTGTTCGCGGCAGGTGCCGACATCGGTGGCCTGTACGAGCGCGCCTACGCCGGGGGACTGGCACCGGCGATCGTGTTCGGGCGGCGCGCCGCGGCCGGATCCCTCGTGAACTGACATCGGTTGGCATCTATGCTGGATCCTCACCGACGGAGGGAAAGGTGTGGGCGTCGAGACGTTGCGGGAGGCCGACGACGGCCCCAGGTCGAAGCGGGCGGCGATTCTGGGCGCTGCCGTGGAACATTTCGGCGAGGTCGGCTTCGAAGCCACCAAGTGGTCGGAGATCGCCAAGCACGTCGGCATCGGCCAGACCGCGCTGTACCACTACTTCGAGTCGAAAGCGCATTGCCTGCTCACGGTGATGCGCATCGGCCTGCACAACTCGGACGAGGCGTTCCGCGCGGCGACCGCGGACGCGCCGAGCGCGCACGAGGCGCTGCGCCGGGCGGTGCGCAGCGCCTACGAGATCTCGGATCTGGAAGTGCGGCAGAACCGGATCCTGCAGGCCAACATCGCGTTGCTGGTCAGCGAGCGCAGCTCGGAGCGGGAGGAGGCCGAGCGGCTGGCGTGCCGGGAACTGGTCGCCAGGATCGAGCGGAACTGGACGGAGCTGCTCCGCCAGGGAATGGATTCCGGTGAGTTCGCGCGCCGTGATCCGCAGCTGTTGGCGCGCACGCTCCTGGGCACGATCGTCGCCGTGTGGCGCTGGTACCGACCCGGTGGCGAGACCGGCCTCGAAGCGATCTGCGAGCTGGTGACCCACTGCTGCGTGCGCATCGTGACACCGTGACCCCGCGCCGCGTGCGCGGTGCGGCGGTGCGCGGGTGGTGCGCCGCCCGCGTTCGCCGCTGACTTCTGATCCCTCGTTCTCGCGGCCCTGACCGGTCGCCGCGTCACCTTTCCATCGAACCGGTACCCGCTGTGAGCAGCGGTATCCGTGCGCTCCCCGCGCGTCGACTCCGACGTCCGCGCGGGGAGCTTCGTCCTGTTTCGACACCTTCTCCGCGGCTGGGCGATTTTGAGTCTTGCGGCGGGTTTGGGGGAGGGCTAGCGTCAGACGAAGCGAACTGAATTCAGCTTTGGTTTCGAGCGGACCTAGTGATCCACCTGGTGGCCGACCTCGTTCCGGCTGGTGTGCCACCTCGTCAACGGCGACAAGGAGGAGCCGCACGTGCTCATCTCAGACTACTTCGCGCGGCTGGACGGCCCGGATCCGTTGAGCGGGCTGGAGCTGGTGGAGTCCGATATCGAGTTCCTGCTCGCGCTGCCGGGCAACGAGGTCTCCGGCCGCGGCCTGGAGGACCTCGCCTCCTACATCTCGGGCCGCCCGGCGGTCGGGCGCAAGCACCGCGTTCTCAGGTCCAGCCGGGACGGCGAGCTGGAGATGGTCTACGGCGTGGTCGTCGAAGGACCGGAGGAGAAGCCCACCGGTTCGTTCGCCTCTGCAGGTGTCGTCTCGCCCGGCGGGAAACTGGCCCGCTACCAGTCCTTCTTCCACCCGACGTTCTCGATGTTCCCCGAGGAGGCGGCATGACGGCCGTGGCAGGTGCGCCCACGCTGACCCGGTGGTTCGCGCTGATCGACTCCGACCGTCCCGAAGACATCCTCGACCTGATCGCGTCGGACTTCAGGTTCTCGATCGTGTTCGGCACGGGCGCGGGGCAGGCGACGGACTTCGCGGGCGACCGCGCGGCGCTCGAGGGCTATCTGCGGCAGCGCGAGAAGGGGGTGCTCACGCACCACGTGGTGTCCGCGAGCGCCGACGGCCACGACGAACTCGTGCTCGGTGAGACCAGGCGCGGGGACGTGTTCGAGTCGACCTTCGTCGCGGCGGCCCGGCTCGGGGCCGACGGCGCGGTACGGAATTTGATGATCGGTCGCTCGCCCATGTTGGAGCTGCACGAGTCCGACTGAGCGGGTGCCAGGTGTGGAAGGACGACGTGGAATGTTCAATCTGGCGCTGCTGGCCTCCCGTCCCCCGGAGTGGACCCATGAGCAGTTCATCGAGTGGTGGCGGGGCGAACACGCTGAGGTGACCTACCCGCTGCCGGGTCTGCGGGCGTGGCGGCACACCGCCATCACCAGCGCGTTGGAGCCGCGATCGGAGGGCTGGGACGGGTTGTCCGTGCTGGGCTTCGACTCCGAAGAGGCGGCACGCGCGGCCTTGGCCAGCGAGGAATGGGACGCGGCGATCCGCCACGTCGGGCGCATGCGGGGCAAGCGCCTCGCGGTGCTCGGCGAAGAGCGGGAAATGTTCCTGGGCTGAGTCCCTGAGCCAACGGAGGCGAATGCAATGCGGGAACTGGTGGCCGAACTCGAGTCCAGAGCGGCTGCGACGGACGCGGGCGGCGATGCGGTCGTCGCGGCCGACGACGACGGCGAGCATTCGCTGCGCGAGTTGCTGCACGCCGCCGAGGAACTGTCCACCGCGGTGCGCGATGTGGCCGGACCGCAGGCGACGATCTTGGTGCAGGCGGACAACTCCTGGCGAACCGTGGTCGCCGCCCTCGTCGCGGGCAAGCTGGACGGCACGCTCGGCCTGCTCAGCCACCACGCCACTCGCGCCGAGTACGACGCCGCGTGCGAGGACATCGACCCGGCCGTGGTGATCGCCTCGCCGGAACGCCTCGGCGAGTGGTTACCGGATTCCGAGGGGCCGCAAGTCCTCGACGGGTGGGGCAGCCGGACGCGGCCGGCGAGGCCGGGCCCGCGTTGGAACGGTGGCGTGGTGATCGGCCTGACCAGCGGGTCGACCGGCCGCCCCAAGGGCGTGGTGCAGTCGGAGGCCGCGCTGCGCTACGCCGGGCGCAGCACCATCGACGCGGTCGGCCTCGCCCCTGGTGACTCCGTCGCGGCGCTGGTGCCGCTGTCGTCGGCGGCGGCGTTCTGCTTCGGCCTGTACCTGCCGCTCATGCTCGGCGGCCGCATCGTGTTCCTGGACCGGTGGCATCCGCCGACCGCGCTGCGACTGCTGGCCGAGCACGACGTCCGATGGACGATGTGCGTGCCGACGATGGTCCTGCAGCTGGCGAGCGCGGTGGAGGGCGATCGGCCGCTGCGCGGCGTGCGGGCCATGACGGTCGGCGGCGGGCCGATGGAAGCGGCGGCGCTGGCGCGCGCGGAGGGACGTCTCGGCACCCGGATCCTGCGGGTGTTCGGCATGTCCGAGTGCCTGGGGCACACGTCGCCGCGCATGGACGACCCGGACGAGACGCGCCTGGGCACCGACGGCCGTCCGTTCCCCGGCACGGAGCTGCGCGTGGTCGACCTGGACGGCGCGCCCGTCGCGGCGGGCGAGGTCGGGCGGGCGCAGGTGCGCGGACCATCGCTGTTCCTCGGGTACGCGCGCAGCGGAACCGTCGCGGCACCCGAGGTGACCCCGGACGGTTTCTTCCCGACCGGCGACCTGATGTCGGTGCGCGCCGACGGCGTGGTGTCGGTGCGGGGCAGGGAGAAGAGCGTGATCATCCGCGGTGGCCGGAACATCGACATCGTCGAGGTCGAGACGGCCCTCGCCTCGCACCCCGCCGTCGAGCAGCTGTGCGTCGTGCCGGTGCCGGACGAGCTCCTGGGCGAGCGGGTCGCGGTGCTGATCGTGACGCAGGACGCCGGGTTCGACCTCGACGCCGCGACGGCGCACCTGGACCGGCGCGGGCTGATGAAGGCCAAGTGGCCCGAGTACCTGTTCCGCGTGGACGAGCTGCCGCTGAACCGGGTCGGCAAGCTGTCCCGCGCGGATGCCGCGCGCACGGCCCGCGAGCTCAGCGAGCGCAGCGCGGTCTGACGGCAACGAGAAGCGGGGCCGTCCTTCGAGGTGAAGGACGGCCCCGCTGACCTTCCGGGATTACCGGGCGGCCCAGCCGCCGTCGACGTACAGCTCCGAACCGGTCGTGTAACCGGCGTCGTCGCTGGCCAGGTGGGCGACCGCGGCGGCGACCTCCTCCGGTCGTCCCAACCTGCCCATCGGGGTGTTGGCGAGCATGGCCCGGTGCCGTTCGCCGCCGTCGAAGCGCTCGTGCAGCTGGGCGGTGCCGATGAACCCGGGCACCACCGCGTTGACGCGGACACCGCGCTCGGCCCAGTGCAGCGCGGCGTTCGCGGTCATCGAGCGCACGGCGCCCTTCGCGGCGGCGTAGCCGAAGCTGTTGGCCAAGCCGCCGCCCGTGCCGAGGATCGACGCGATGTTGACGATCGACCCGCCGCCGCTGCGCTCGATCAGCGGGCCGCAATGCTTCATGCCGAGCCAGGTGCCCCGCTGGTCGATGTCGATCACCCGTTCCCAGCGCTCGACCGTCTCGTCCTCGACGGTGGCCAGGCTGCCGATGCCGGCGTTGTTGACCAGCACGTCCAGACCGCCGTGCTCGGCTTCCACCGCCGCCGTGACCTCGTGCCAGCGCTCTTGCTCGGCGACGTCCAGCGCGTGGACCGTCGCCTCGGTGCCCAGCTCGGCGGCGAGCCGTTCGCACGCGGAGACGTCGACGTCCGTGATGATCACCCGTGCGCCCTCGGCCGCGAGTCGGCGGACGATGGGTACGCCGAGTCCACCGGTGGCGCCGGTGACGAGTGCCGTGCTGCCGTCGAGTCGCCTGGTCACATACCCTCCTAGGGAACTGAACTGGAGTCAGTTTAGCCCGTGAGCCGCCCGGCTCCTAGTTGCTCGCACCTATGCAACTGAATTCAGTTCTGTTAATTTGAGGCTCGCTTGAGCGGCCGTCGAGTGCGGAGCGCACGCCGGCAGTGCGCCGATAGGCCCTACCCGGTTCGGCTGTCCCGCTTCGTTCAACTCCGTCGCACCTGGAGGAACCATGCCCGAGGCCTACGTCGTCGAAGCTCTTCGCACGCCGGTCGGACGTCGCGGCGGCGGGCTCAGCGCCGTCCACCCGAACGATCTCGGCGCACGCGTTCTCGCCGCGTTGCTGGAGAGGACCGGTGTCGATCCGGCGTCCGTCGACGACGTGATCTTGGGGTGCGTCGACCAGATGGGTGCGCAGGCCGGGAACGTCGCCCGCAACGCGTGGCTGAGCGCCGGGCTGCCGGAGACGGTCCCCGCGACCACGATCGACCGTCAGTGCGGGTCGTCCCAGCAGGCGATCCACTTCGCCGCGCAGGCCGTGATGTCCGGGACGCAGGACCTCGTCGTCGCCGGTGGTGTCGAGGTGATGTCGCTGGTGCCGATCGCCGGTCCCGCGGTCGTCGGCCAACGAGAGGGGATGGGGTTCCCCTACGGCGGTGACGGTTGGACGCGCCGGTACGGAGATCAGGAGATCTCCCAATTCCGCGGCGCGGAACTCATCGCGCAGGAGTGGGGCATCTCCCGCGGCGACATGGAGCGGTTGGCCTTCGACAGCCACCAGCGCGCCATCGCTGCCACCGAGGACGGTCTTTTCGCCGAAGAGGTCGTGCGGGTGGGTGATGTCGTCGCGGACGAAGGGCCGCGTCCGGACGGTTCGCTGGAGAAGATGGCGGGCCTGAAGCCCCTCCGCGAGGGCGGCCGGCTCACACCCGCCGTGTCGAGCCAGATCTCCGACGGCGCGTCCGCGATGCTGATCGCCTCCGAGAAGGCCGTCGAGGTTCACGGACTCACACCGCTGGCGAGGATTCACACCATGGCGGTCGTGGGGTCCGACCCGGTGTTCATGCTCACCGGCCCGATCCCCGCGACGAAGGCGGTCCTGGCCAAGGCCGGCCTCACGATCGACGAGATCGACCTGTTCGAGGTGAACGAGGCGTTCGCTTCGGTGGTCCTGGCCTGGTTGAAGGAAACCGGGGCTCCTTGGGAGAGGACGAACGTGCTCGGCGGGGCCATCGCGCTGGGCCATCCGCTCGGTGCGACCGGGGGACGGCTCATGACCACCCTGATCCACCACCTCCGCCGGACCGGCGGCCGGTACGGGCTCCAGACCATGTGCGAAGGCGGCGGCATGGCGAACGCGACAGTCGTCGAACGCATCTGACGACACGAGAGGGAGGTCCGAGATGACCGAGGAGCCGTGCGGCGATCGTCGACGGGGGCCGGATGGGGCCATGAGCGGGAACAGCGCGGAGAGATCACCCGTCACCGTCGAGGTGCGGGATTCGATCGCCCACGTGGTCATGCGGCGCGGAGACCGCGGCAACCCCATCGATCTCGTGATGGCGTGCGCACTTCTGGACGCCGCGCGGACCTGCCGCCGCGCGAACGCCCGGGTCGTCCTGCTGCGCGGCGAAGGGCACTCGTTCTGCGTCGGGGGAGACCTCCGCGATTTCGAGGCGGTGGACGTCGAGAAGCGACGGGATCACCTGATCTCCGTCACCGACGCCCTGCACGACGCGCTGCGCGTCTTCGCGTCGATGGAGGCACCGCTCATCGCCGCCGTGCACGGCTCGGTGGCCGGTGCCGGAGTCGGCCTGGCCGCCGCCGCGGACGTGACGATCGCCGCCGCGGACGCGGTGTTCAGGCTCGCCTACACCGGGATCGGCTATTCGCCGGATGCCGGGGTGACCTGGTGGCTACCGCGACTGGTCGGCCCGAAACGAGCCATGGAACTGCTGCTGACCAACCCGCGGATCTCCGCGGACGAGGCGGTCGCCATGGGGCTGATCACCCGCGTCACCGATGGCGAGACGCTGGTCGACGAGGCGCAGCGGCTCGCCGGTCAACTGGCCCGCGGTGCGACGGGAGCGTTCGGCGCCACGAAGCACCTCGTCGCCCAAGGGCTCTCCAGCGGACTCGACACCCAACTGGATCGTGAATCCCGTTCCCTCGCAGCAGCGGCGGTATCACCCGAGGGCGTCGAAGGCTTGGCGGCGTTCCGCGCCAAACGCCCACCCCGCTTCCTCCCACCGCCGGAGGACTGAGCCGCGAAACCCTCCGGCCCGATCGGTCACGACTCCGACGCGGCCTGGAGAACGGCCATCTCGCGGCAGCACCGAACCAAGCTCCAACGCGGCGAAGGGAAGCGCGTGACGAAACTGGACAGGGGGTCGTGGGCCGACAGCGGAGTGGAAACGATCCGGCCGGACGTGCACCGGATTCCACTGCCGCTGCCCAACGACGGTCTCCGGGCCGTCAACATCTACGCCCTCGAAGACGGCGACGACGTCGTCCTGATCGACGGGGGCTGGGCGATCCCGGAGTCGCGCCAGGTGCTCGAAGCCGGGTTGGCCGCGCTCGGCCACGACCTCGGCGACGTCAGCCGCATCCTGGTCACGCACGTGCACCGGGACCACTACACGCAGGCCGTCGAGCTGCGCAGGCTGGTCGGCTCGCGGGTGTACTTGGGAGCCGGGGAACGTCCAGGACTGGACATGCTGGACGAGATCCGCACGGAGGTTCCGGTCACCTCCTTGGACACGCTGCGCCGGGCAGGTGCCGGCGAGCTCGCCGAGCGCGTGCTGCGGGACATGGACCGCGGCGAGTTCGATGCGAGCGTCTGGGAGAAGCCGGATCAATGGCTGGGGCCGGGCGTGGTCCGATTCGAGCGGCACGCGCTGCGCGTGATCCCGACGCCCGGCCATACCCGAGGACATGTCGTGTATCTCGATGAGAGCCGCGGCCTGCTGTACTCCGGTGATCACGTGCTTCCGCACATCACCCCGTCGATCGGCTTCGAGCTGACCACGTCCGGACGGCCGCTCGCGGACTACCTGGACTCGCTGCACCTCGTCACCGCGTTCGCCGACGCGGAGCTGCTGCCGGCGCACGGGCCCGCCGGCGGCAGTGCGCACGCGAGAGTCGCCGAACTCCTCGACCACCACGACGCGCGGCTCGACGACACCATCGACGCGCTCGGCCGCCGCACGAGCGACGCGTCGGCGGTGGCGCGGGATCTGATGTGGACCAGGCACGCGGTCCCGTTCGCCGAGCTCAACGCCTTCAACCAGATGCTCGCGGTGAACGAGACGGCCGCGCACCTCGACGTGCTGGTCGAACGCGGACGACTCGCGGTCGAGCTGGTGGAGGGAGTGCAGCGGTACGTGCGGACCGACGACGACGGCACCGGTGACTCGCGCTGAACGAACCCGGGACCGTACTCACAGGGAGGTGGGAATGCAGCTGCTCGCAGGGAAATCCGTGCTGGTGACCGGCGCGGCCCGCGGTCTCGGTGCCGCCATCGCCGACGCGTGCGTGCGGCACGGCGCGCGCGTACTGCTCACCGACGTGCTGAGCGAAGAACTGGCGCAGACCGCTGCCGGGCTGGGGAAGTCCGCGGCGTGCCACCCGCTCGACGTGGGCGATCCCGCCGCATGGGCGGAAGTCGCCGGTGTCGTGCGCCGCGATTTCGGACGGCTCGACGTCCTCGTCAACAACGCCGGACTCATCGTCGGGAAGACGCTCGCCCAGTCCAGCCACGCCGATCTCGAACGCGGCTTCCGGGTCAACGTGATGGGAACGTTCCTCGGCCTGCAGACGTTCGCCGAGCTCCACCGGGACAGCGGGGCCCGAAGCGGGTCCGTGGTCAACGTCGCTTCCACGCGCGGCTTGATCGGCGGTGCGGGTGCCACGACGTACTCCGCGACGAAGTTCGGCGTGCGCGGGCTCACCAAGTCGGCCGCGGTGGAGCTCGGACCACTGGGAATCCGGGTCAACGCCCTCTGCCCAGGGCCGATCGACAGCGGCATGAGCGTCGGTGACCCGCAGTTCGCGCAGGCGGATTGGGGCGCGTACGCGGCGAAGCTGCCGTTGGGGCGGCTCGGGCGTCCGTCGGACATCGGTGAAGCGGCGGCGTGGCTGGGTTCGGACCTGAGCGCGTTCGTCACCGGTGTGGACCTCCCGGTCGACGGAGGCCTGACGGCGACCTCGTACGGCATCGAACTGAAGGGGAGCGAGCCGTGACTCCACAGCGGATTCTCATCACCGGTGCGGGCAGCGGCATCGGACGCGCAACGGCGGAGCGCTTCGCCCGGGACGGCGCGTCCGTCGTGGTCTGCGACGTGCGTGGCGAAGCCGCAGCGGCGGTCGCCGACGCGCTAGGGGAGGCGTGCGTCGGCGTGGAGTGCGACGTGAGCGACGAGGACAGCGTCGCCCACGCGATGATGGTGGCCGCAGAGCGGTTCGGCGGGCTTGATTCGGTCGTCGCCGCGGCCGGCATCGTGATCGGCGGTCCCGCCCACGAGATGTCGTCGGAGTCCTGGCACGACCTCGTCAACGTCAACCTCACCGGAACGTTCTTCACGGCCAAGCACGGCTTGCGGCACCTGCTCGCTGCCGGTGGCGGCTCCCTCGTCACCGTCGGGTCGGTCGGATCGCTCGTCGCCGCTGGGCGCAGCGCCGCCTACGACGCGACGAAGGGCGGCGTCGTGCAGCTGACGCGCGGCATCGCGGCGGAGTACGCCGACCGCGGAATCCGGGCCAACTGCGTGTGCCCCGGTCACGTCTCGACGAACCTGACGACCAACAGCGAGGACGTCTACGGTGCCTCAGTCGTACCGGCGGGCCCGCAGCGGTGGACGACTCCGCCGCTGCACCGCGCCGGATCGCCGGAGGAGATCGCGAACGTCATCGCTTTCCTGTGCTCCCCAGGCGCATCGTTCATGACCGGCGCCGCCGTGCCCGTCGACGGCGGCTACACGGCGGTCTGACCGGAGATCACCTGCACGCCCGAGGCCGGTGACCTCAACGGGTCCCACGCGGATGTGGAAGAGGAGCCTCTGGGCATGAAGGGCTGATCAGCTGCTGACCTTGTCCAATCCCGTCCGGAGCCGGGCGAGGGTGCCCTCGACGTCGCCGAGCTTGTCGAGCCCGAACAGGCCGATGCGGAAGGTGGAGAATTCGGCCGGCTCGTCGCAGTGCAGTGGTACTCCGGCCGCGATCTGGATACCGGCTTCCTTGAAGGCGGCACCGCTGCGCAGCTGCGGGTCTTCGGTGTGGACGACCACCACGCTGGGGGCTGCGAACTCGTCGGTGGCGACCGAGGGGAGCCCGTGTTCAGCGAGGAGCTTGCGAACGCGGCTGCCGAGGTCGACCTGCGCGGCGCGGAGGTCCTCGAGTCCGCGATCGCGGGTCGCGAGCATGAGCTCCAGGTTGTGCGCGAGGGTGTCGGTCGGCATGGTCGCGTGGTACGGGGTCTGGCCCTGCGTGTACGCGTCCGCGATCGACAGCCACTTCTTCAAGTCAGCGGAGAAGCTCGTTGACGTGCCGGCCTCGACCGCCGCCCGCCCGGCCTCGCTGAGCATGACGTAGCTGGCGCAGGGGGAGCCGCTCCAGCCCTTCTGCGGGGCGCTCAGCAGAACGTCGACGCCGAGGTCGGCCATGTCGACCCAGAGCGCTCCGGAGGCGATGCAGTCCAGGACCAGCAGCCCACCGACCTCGTGGGTGGTCTCGGCGAGGCGGCGGAGGTAGTCGTCCGGCAGCAACATGCCCGCGGCGGTCTCGACGTGCGGCGCGAAGACCACCTCGGGCCGCTGCTCGCGGATGGCGGAGACGACCTCGTCGATCGGTGCCGGCCGCCACGGGGCCTGATGCGACTCATCGATCGGTCGTGCCCGGCATACCGCGTGTTCCTGCGCGATCGACCCCATGTCGAGGATCTGCGACCAGCGGTAGGAGAAGAGCCCGTTGCGCACCACGAGGCAGCGGCGGCCGGTCGCGAGCTGGCGGGCGACGGCCTCCATGCCGTAGGTGCCACCTCCCGGCACCAGCGCAACGCTGTGCGCTCGGTAGGTCGTGCGCAGGACGTCGACGATGCCCTGCATCACGCCCACGAAGCGCTGGGACATGTGATTGAGCGAGTGGTCGGTGAACACCACCGAGTACTCGAGCAGTCCACCGGGATCGATGTCGTCATGAGGCAGTGCCATGCCCGTAGCCTGGCACATGCGGGGGAGTCGGCTGCGGACAGCATCGTGGGCCGAATCCTTCCCCCGCGGCATGCGACCTCGTGCCGCACCTCGTCATCGCGGGCGGCGCAGTCCGTCCAGCACGAGGGTGATCACATCGTCGGCCTCAGCTCGCCAACCGGGCCGGTCATGGGCCGCACCGATGCCGTGCAGCGCCATCATCACGGCACCGGCATCCACGTCGTCGCGAACGGTGCCGTCCCGCACCGCGGCGGCCACGAGGTCGGTGACCGCCTGCTCCAGCGCCCTGCTGCCCTCGGCGAGGGTGCCGGAGCGATCGGCCCAGAGCGTGGCCAGCGTCCGGGCCAGGCCCTCGTGGGCGGCTATGTGGTCGACCATGCCGCGTAGGAAAGCCGCCAAAGCCTCCGCCGCGGGCAGCGTGGCCTGCAGCTGGCGGGCGAGGTCGCACAGCGTGGCGACCTCGCCGTGGTAGACCGCCTCGGCCAGCGCCTCCCGAGTGGGGAAATGGCGGTACAGCGTGCCGGTGCCCACCCCGGCCATCCGAGCGAAGTCATCGAAGCGCAGGTCGAAGAAGCCTCCGGCGTCGAAGACCTCCCGGGCCGTCGCGAGCAGGGCCTCGCGCTTGCGTTGGGCGTCGGCCCGCAGTGGCTTGTCGGCGGTCATGCGTACCTCCCGTTGACAAGTGGAGACGGTCTCCATATTTTGAAAATGGAGATTGTCTCCGAATCGACCGTACCCCACGAGGTGCAGTGTGAAGATCTTGATGTTCGGCCGCGGCGTGATCGCCACCATCTACGGCTGGGCCCTGGAACGGGCTGGTCATAGCGTCGAGTTCTACGTCCGGCCGGGCCGCGCGGCGTCGTACGGAGGCGCGGTGAACCTCGACCTGATCGATATGCGACGCCGGGTGTGGGGGCAGCGCGTCGCGGAGCGGTGGCCGGTGCGCTACCGCGAAGCGCTGGAGCCGGA
Organism: Saccharopolyspora sp. NPDC002578; assembly: GCF_053592695.1. Taxonomy (NCBI): domain Bacteria; kingdom Bacillati; phylum Actinomycetota; class Actinomycetes; order Pseudonocardiales; family Pseudonocardiaceae; genus Saccharopolyspora; species Saccharopolyspora sp. NPDC002578. The sequence goes on from NZ_JBSFWJ010000039.1 coordinate 44,106, forward strand.
CCACGACTTCGACCTGATCGTGCTCAGCGTGCCGCACCACCGCCTCCCGGAGGCGACGGCCTTCCTGTCCCCGCGCGTCGGCCGGGCCACGGTGCTGATCTTCGGCAATCTCTGGACCGAGCCGCTCGCCGCGATCGGTGCACTCCCGCCCGACCAGATCGCCTGGGGCTTTCCTCAGGCCGGTGGCGGTTTCGGCGTGGACGACGTGCTCCACGGGGCTCTGCTGCGGTCGGTCGTCTTCGGCACCCTCGGCCGGCCCCCGACAGGCCGGGAACAGGTCGTGCGTCAGGCGTTTCGCGAGGCCGGGCTCCGGAGCAAAGAGCGGCCCGACTTCCACGGCTGGCTGTGGGTCCATTTCGTGTCGGATGCCGGCATGTTCTCGCAGGGCCTGCGGCGGGGTTCCCTGTCCGAACTGGCCGGGGCGAGGGGCGACCTGCGCGAGGCACTGCTGGCCGGCCGCGAACTGCTGCCGCTCCTCCAGGCGCGCGACCTCGACCTGCGACGGCACCGGGGCGCTCTGCTGCCGTTCCGGGCGCCCACCTGGCTCACCGCCCCCGCGCTCGCCTGGCTGACCGCTCATGTCCCGCCCGCGCGCGTGAGCCTCACGATGCACGACGACCCCGATGCCGAGGAGCCGCGCGAGGTCTGCCGAGACGTCCTGGCCGAAGCACGACGGCTGGGCATCTCCGTACCGCGGTTGGAAGCAGCGGAACCGCACTTCGCCCGCGAGGAGACGGGTTCCTGATTTTGCCGATGTTGTCGGCGGTCCGTCGCGGTCATGCGCTCACCTCCGCCGTGGCGGCGCCGAACCACGCGGTCAGGGCCTGGCGGAGGGATCGGGTGTCGGGCCGGGCGGCGTTCGATGCCCAGGCCGTGTAGCCGTCCGGGCGCAGGAGCATCGCGGTGGTCGAGGTGTCGGCGCGACCGGTGACGATCTGCACCCGGTCCCGCCAGCCGGAAAGCGCATCGCCGAGCGAGCCGGTCGTGTCCACCAGGAGGGGGCTGGCGCCCGCGGTCAGCTCCGCCAGCCGGACGGAACCGTCGATGGTGTCGAGCCGCAGGTCCGGCGCCCACCGGCCGACCAGCGGGTGCTCGTCGCCGGTGCCCATCTCGTAGCGGACGTCCGCTCCGGACATCATGTCCGCGATGTGCTGGACGTTGCGCGGTTCCTGGAGGATTTCGCCGAACAGGTCCCGCAGCGCGGTGATCTCGTCGCCGGGGGAGAGCAGTGCGGACTGGGCGCGGGTGTGCATGACGACCCGCCGGGCCACCGTTCGCCGTTCGGTTTCGTAGCTGTCGAGCAGGCCGGTCGGCGCCCAGCCCCGCAGTTCGGCTGCGAGCTTCCAGCCGAGGTTGACGGCGTCCTGCAGCCCGAGGTTCAGCCCGGGACCGCCGATCGCCGAGTGCACGTGGGCCGCGTCGCCGACCAGCAGCACCCGGCGGTCCCGGAACCGGTCGGCCAGCCGGGTGTTGCTGCTGGTCAACCGGCGCAGCTGGTGCGGGCCGTCACCTTCGGGCGGGCCGAGCGCCAGGTCGGTGCCGAGCACCCGGCTCGCGCTCTCACGCAGGTCGTTCACCGTCATCGCCTGGTCGGCCGGTTCCGCGTTCCATTCCATTGTGGACACCAATGGTGCCTTCCCGGGGAACGGGGCGTAGGCGAGCACGCCGCGCTCGGTGCGGTGGTGGATGAACGGTGGCACCAGGCCGTACCCGGGCACGTTCAGTCCCAGGGTCGCCGGGTCCACCAGTGACGGCGGAACGGTGACGTGTGCCAGGCGGGAGACGACGCCGTCGGTGGTGGCGCCGGGGAATCCGATGCCGGAGAGCTTGCGCGTCGGGCTGTGCCCAGCATCCGCGCCGACCAGGTAGCGGACGCGCAATCGGTGCGGTCCGTCCGGCCCGATGACGTCGATGGTGACGGAATCGGTGTCCTGGGCCAGCCCGACGAGCTCGTGCCCGCGACGGATCTCCGCGCCGAGTTCGACCGCGCGTTCCTCCAGCACCTGCTCGATCCGGCGTTGCGGCACGCCCAGCGCGTACATCGGGTTGTCGTCGAGGGCCTCCAGATCGAGCCGCATCACCCCGAACGCGAACGCGGGGATCGGTTGCGGCGGAACGGTATTCCCGTTGAGGCGCTGGTACAGACCCCGGCGATCGAGCATCCGCACCACCTGGCCGACCAGTCCGTTGGCGCGGTGTTGCGACGTCCGCTCCGGCAGACGTTCGAGCACCAGGGGCTTGATCCCGGCCAAGCTCAGCTCGCAGGCCAGCATCAGCCCGTTCGGTCCGGCGCCTGCGATGACGACATCGGTGGTCACGGATTTTTCCTTGCTGTCGTGGGGGAAACGGCGCGCCGGCCGGCCCGGCGGCACTGTGGCGTCCAGTGGTGGTCGGGATTACGGCACGGGCAACCCTGCGGCGAGTTGCCGGAGCGCGTCGCGCAGCACCGGTGCCATCGGGGTGGGTTCGGCGGCTCTCAGCCTGTGCTCGGTGGCTACCGCGATCGCAGCCCCCACCACCCCCGCCGCCAGCCGCGGATGCAGGTCGCGGGCCGGGTCGGCGCCGGTGCGCTCGGCGACGGCCGCGGCGAGCTCGGCCTCGGCCGCGGCGTTGGCCTTCATGAAATCGCCTTGCAGCGCCGGTTCCGAGACCATCAGGCGCACGCCGTCGATCCACTGCTGCTCCGGTTCGTGCTCGCCAGTGCCCTGGCCCGGCGCGAACCGCGCCAAAGCGGCGTTGGTGATGGCCGTCCACAACGGCTCGGACGCGGGCCGAGCCCGCAGCTCCACCGCGATCTGGCGCGCCCGCTCCAGGTGCCGCGCGGCGATCGCTTCACCCTTGCCGCCGAAGTAGTTGTTGAAGGTGCGGGTGGAGACGCCGACCTCGGCGGCGATGTCCTCCACTCGCACGTTGTCGAGCCCGCGCTCCACCGCGAGCCGGATGGCCGCCCAGCTCAGAGCGAGCCGGGCTTCCTGCTTCTTGCGCTCGCGCAAGCCGATCCGCGCTGCGTCCATGCCGACGACCGCACCGACAACTTGCGCATTGCGCAAAAATGCGCGACCGGAAAGTTTCAGTCGGCTCGGCCACCAGTGCCGGTTTACCCAGGGGTACGGGCCGGCCGACGAGGTCGAGCATCCGGCGGGCCGGGGTCCGCGGCCTCAGGGCGTGGCGACGCCAACGATCCCTCCGCCGATCACGCAGAAGTCGTACATCGGTTCAGCTCTCCAGGATGGGGTGGTCTAGCAGCGACCTCGTTCCCGCCCGGTCGCAGATCGCCGCGATCTTCGCGATGAGGGTGTCGGGCAACGGGATTCCGTCCGCACGTCGCCGCTCGCGGCTGGCCCTCTCGGGGTCCCCCGCGACCTGGACCGGGGTCCCCTCTTCGGCAGGGGCGGTGGCGCGCAGCATGTCGAGAAGCTCGTCGACGTCGGCGAGGAATTCCCCGCCAGGGCGGAAGAAATCGGCGTCGAGGGCGAGGAAGAAGTGCCCGATGTCCCCGACCGCCCCGGGCCGACGGGTGGCGGCGAGGTCGGCCCCGGACAGGGCGGCGGAGAGGATCTGCACCATCACCGCGAGCCCGTACCCCTTGTGGCCTCCGTGGGTGCCCGTCCCGCCGAGCGGTGTCAGGCCACCGTTCTCGCGTTCGTGGATGTAGGTCATCGCCTCGGCGGGGTCGGTCACGGGGCCGCCGGATTCGTCGACGACCCACCCCTCGGGCATCGTCGTGCCCTGCAGGTCGTACACCTTCACCTTGTTCGAGGCGACCGTGCTCGTCGACATGTCCAGCAGGAACGGCGGGTTGGTGCGGGCGGGCGCGGCGAAGGCGATGGGGTTGGTGGTCAGCCTCGGCACCGCCCCGCCGGTGGGCACCACGCCGGCGACCTTCGCCGAGGTGGTGACCAGCCCCACCAGTCCCGCTTCGGCGGCGAGGCCGGCGTAGTAGCCGGCCGCACCGAAATGACGCGAGTTGTGCACCGACACGATCCCGACACCGGCGACGCGAGCCTTGTCGATGGCGAGGTTCATCGCCCTGACCCCGGCCACGTGGCCGAGGCCTCCTCCGGCGTCCAGCAGCGCCATCGCGGCGTTCTCACGCTCCACACCCGGGCGGGCTTGCAGATCGAGATGCCCCTCGTCCCACAACCTCTCGTACATCATCAGCATCGAGATCCCGTGGGAGTCGATTCCCGAGAGGTCGGCGTACACCATCGCCTCCGCGGTGGTCGCGACGTGCTCGGCGGGCATTCCCCACGCCGTCAGAACACCGGCGATCTGCGCGCGGACGGTCCTTTCGCTGAACCGCTTCACTCGCTGTTCTTCCACCCGCGCACGTAGGCCAGCGCCATGGTGAGCACGCCGAAGCCCGCCGAAATCGCGAACAGGGTCGGCTGCAGTGCGTTCGCAGCACCCTCGACCAGGCCGGCGTTCACGGTGAGCAGCCCGACGATCTGGACCAGCACCACCACCGCACCCAGCGCGAGCATGGTGATCAGCGTGAGTTTGAAGCCGGCCGACAGCACGGCATCGGCCCGTCGGCGCAGCGGGCGCCGCTCGGTTTCCTCGGTCACAGGGGGCATCGGTGGGCCTCCGATCGGTTGTCGCGAGTAGTGCGGGATCCGGCCATCAGTGCGGCACCGGTAGGACACCGAGGGCGATGGCGGTCCCGATGAACAGGAACGGGACGACGTAGAAGACGATCAGCGGAACGAAGGTGCGTGCCGGGTTGACCTGCGCGAGGCTGGTCGAGATGTAGATCGCGGCGGCACCGGGCGGCGAGGCGCCCTCGGTCGAGGAGAAGACCAGGATCGAGCACGCGGCCAGCACCGGGTGCACCCCGGCGGTGACGAGCACGGCGAAAGCCACGCCGCCGACCGTGGCGACGGTGGCGGTGGAGTTCAGCGGGCCGGCCACCAAGATGATGATGACTCCGACGATCAGGGCGGCGACGATCGGAGGCGCGCCGAGCCCGTTGAGCACAGCGCCGAGTTGGTCGGACAGCCCCAGTTCGCTGAGCACGGCGCCCCCGGCGAAGGCGAACACCATGGTGGCGCCGACGTCCTTGAACCGCGGCGCCGACTCGTCCATCAGCTCCGACCAGCCGCGCCAGGTCTTGGGCAGGTTCTGCCGACCGATCACTCCGGCGACCACACCCAGCATCACCGGGATCCACACGAGGATGTCGATCGATTCGACCGCGGCCGCACCGAGCGCCGAGGTGAGAGCATCTCCGCCTGCGCCGAAGGTCAGCACGATCGGCACGGCGATCGCTACGAAGACGAACAGGGACGTCCAGCCGCGCCGGAAGCTGGATCCGAGCCCGAGGATCTCCGATGCCGGAACGCGCGGGATCTTGTACCGGCGCACGAAGTAGGCGATGCACAGCAGGCGCCAAGACACGCACCAGCCCGCGGTGACGAACATCGCGACGAACAGCTGCTCGACCGAGACGAACGGCGCCACCGCCGCGGAGCCGATCAGCACGAAGAACGAGGCGCTCGGCGGGATCACAGCACCGTTGCCCGCGTTGCCCGCCACCACGGTGGCGGCGATGTGCGGCGACCAGTTCGACCGGTTCATCCACGGGATGGCGACCGAACCGATTGTGGCGGCGTTCGCCGAGCCCGAGTGCGCCACGCTGCCGAACGCCGCCGATCCGACGGTCGCGACGTAACCGGCGCCGCCTTTGACCCGCCCCAGCAGGGAGTTGAGGATGTCGATCTGCCGATCGATCACCCCGGTGCGGGTGAGGATCGACCCGATGAAGGTGAAAGCCAGCCCCGCGAAGACGATGTTCTGGCTTCCGGCCTCAGCTAATCCGACCCCCACCAGCTTTGGGAAGTCCACGGTGCCGAAGGCGCACAGGACGACGAACCCGAGGATCATCGCCTCCCCGATGCTGCGTTTCAGCACCGCGTTCCAGACCACGATCACCGCGATGTAGGCGATCAGGGCCCATACGGCCAGTCCCATCGTTCCTCCTCGTCGCCACACCGCTGTGGTGCACCCCGTCGCGCTGACAAGAGCCAGTTCTCCATAGGGTGGGAATCCGTATCGGTGTGCGAGAGTTACATGGAGCCGTGTCGCACGGCAAGACTCGCGGTGAAGTTTTGTTCCGCAGGGCGCAAGTGAGTTCCATGCAGTGAGTACATGGGCGCAAGGCGGCGTTGACACACTTCCATTTCGTGGCAATACTGCGCACTCAGCGGTAAGGATTACCACGGAACGGGATGTCGACAGAGGGAGTCAGCATGCGGGCGGCGGTACTGGGGCTGGGCGAAGCGGGCACGCTCTACTCGGCAGGGATGGTCGAGCTGGGTTGGACCGTCACGGGGTACGACCCGGCGGTCGACGCCGCGCCGACCGGAGTTCAGCTGGCCGAAACTCCGGGCGAGGCCGTGCGCGATGCCGAGGTGGTCATGAGCCTCGTCGGCGGCGCGCGCGCCCAGGAAGCCGCTGAGTCGGTGGCCGACCACCTCGCGCCGGATGCGATCTTCGCGGACATGAACGCCGGAGACCCCGTCGTGATGAACGCCGTCGCGCAGGTCATCGGCGCGGAGCGGTTCGCCGACGTGTCGGTCATCGGTCCGGTCCCCAACCACGGAGCGCAGACCAGCGTCATCATCAGCGGCGCGGCTTCCGCCGGCGCCACCGCCGTGTTCACCTCGCTCGGCGCTCCGGCGAACGACATCGGGGGGAGTCCCGGCGACGCGTCAGCGCGCAAGCTGCTGCGCAGCACGTTCATGAAGGGCCTCGCCGCGCTGATCGTCGAGTCCTGCACCGCCGGCCGGGCCGCAGGAGCCGAAGACTGGGTCCGAGCCCAGATCGCCGTCGAGCTCGCAGGCGGGGAGGCGACCCTGGACCGCCTCTACAGCGGCACCCACAAGCACGCCGCCCGTCGCGCCGGGGAGGTCACCGCCGCAGCGGCGCTGCTCGACTCGCTCGGTTTGCGGCCCGTGATGAGCAGGGCCACTGCCGAGCTCCACGCGACCTGCGCCGACGCCGCCCTGTTGCCCGCCGGCGATCTGCTCGCGGCGTACCAGGGCCTCGCCGTCGCCAACATCGGCGACGGTCGCGAGCGGATGGGCGTGCTCGACGGCGGTATTCGCTCGCTGTGGAAGGGTGCGCGGCTGGTCGGACGCGCTCGCACGGTCTGGGTGCGCAGCGGTGACAACAAGGCCATCCACGACGCGGTCCAAGTCTCCCGGCCGGGTGAGGTCATCGTGGTCAACGGAGACGGAGACGTCACCCGCGCGCTCATCGGCGAGCTCATCGCCGAACGCTTCAAGGCCCGCGGCGTCCTGGGCATGATCATCGATGGGGCGGCGCGGGACGTCGTCGAGCTCGAACGCATCGGGTTCGGGGTCTGGGCCCGCGGCGTGTCGCCCGCCGGGCCTTACAAGAACGGCCCCGGCCAGGTCGACGTGCCCGTCGCGGTCGGCGGCGTCGTCGTGCACTCCGGAGATGTGGTGGTCGCCGACGACGACGGCGTCATCACCATCCCCGCCGCCCAGGCGGCCTCCAGCCTGCTCGCCGGCCGGGCCGTGGAAGCCGACGAAGCGCGGCGCCGGGCCGCGATTCTCGCCGGCGCGTGAGGTGCAGTCCGGAGCCCCGGTCCTGCCCACGCCACCCGAGATTGTTCACCACCGTGTGGAAAGATGAGGGGGAAGGCGTCGAACAGAAGGGTGGTCGAGGTGGCTCCGGAAACGCCGAAGAACCCGGCGAGCAGCATGCGGTCCCTCGAGCGCGCCATCGACGTCCTGGAGGTGCTCGAAAGCAGCCGCCACACCCTGCGGCTCAGTGACATCGCCCGCCGCGCCGACCTCCCGGTCGCGACCACGCAACGCATCCTCAACGTCCTCGAAGCTCGTGGGCGGGTCGAACGCGACGCGACCGGGTATCGCCCCGGAGTCGGACTGATCTTCGGTGCGCACGCCTACCTCACCACCAGTCCGTTGCTGAACGCGGCGAGGCCCGTGCTGCAGGACCTCGCCGCCGAGACGGGCCTCACGGCATCCCTGTTCAAGCGGATGGGTCGGCACCGGGTCGTGCTCGCTCGCGTCGACGGTGCCCGCCCGCTGCGCTACGAACTGCCCATCGGAGAACAGCTCCCGCTCCACCTCGGCGCCGGCAAGGTCCTCGCGTCCGCCATGGACCCCGAGGAGGTCGAACGGCTCCTCGACCGGCTCGACGACCACACCCGCGCCGACGGAACGCCCATCGACCGAGACGCATTCCTCAACGACCTCAAGAGCATTCGCGACACGGGCTTCGGGCACGCGGTGGGCGAACGCGAACCCGGAATGGCGTCGGTCGCGGCGGGCCTGGCCAACGACACACCCACCACAGCCGCGATCCAGGTCGCAGGCACCCAAGAAGAGATCCCCCCCGAACGCATCGAACAGCTCGGCGTCGAGGTGCAACGGGCGGCCTTCGCCATCACCCGCCGCCTCAGCTGACCGAACACCGCTCACGCAAGATCTGGCGTGACCAGCGATTCGTCAACCCGCGCCGAAGCTGCATCACACGACCTTCCTGACGCTCAAGCTCGACGAGATGGTCGCCTGGTACGAGAAGGTCGCCGGGCTCACCCCAGTCCACTACAGCGACGGCGCGGCGTGGCTCACCAACGACGAGGCCAACCACCGGGTCGCTTTCATCGCGCATCCGGCCATCAAGAAGCCGGTGGACAAGTCGACCAGCGCCGGTCTGCACCACACCGCGTTCGAGTACACCGACTTCGACCAGTGGCTCGACAACTACCTGCGGCTCAAGGATGAGGGCATCCTGCCGTTCATGAGCCTCGACCACGGCATCACGATGTCGATGTACTACGCCGACCCGGAGGGCAACGGCGTGGAGATCCAGGTCGACGCCTTCGGCGACTGGGCGGTGTCCAAGGAGTGGATGTGGGCCTCGCGCGAGTTCGCCGAGAACCCCATCGGCTCCTTCTTCGACCCGGACAAGCTCGTCGAGGCACGCGAGCAAGGCCTCACGAAGGACGAGATCCACGCCGGCGCGCACGCCGGCAACTACGCGCCGGAAAACCCGCCCGCCGACATCCTGCTTCCCGAGGTCTACTGACCGGCCTGCTCGACGCCTTCGCTTATCGAGCGGACGGCCCGCACCCAGGACGCGAAACGGCTCGGGACGAGGTTCCCCGCGAGGCGACCGTCGCTCGTTCATGTCGCGGTCGCGCTCGACCGCCGTTCACGGGCACACCTACCGGATTCGCGTGCCCCAGCAAATCGTCGCCGACACCGCCGGCGGAGCCCCCGGGCGAAGAGGTGGACAGCACCGGGCGGCCGACGTGAATACCACTGTCGCCTGGCGTCATGTGGCGTGTATCTGGACGGCCGGTAACAACATGCTCGTCCGGCACCGTACCCGGAGCAGTCAGTACCGAGAGAATCTCTAGCCGAGTACACGACACCAATAGTAGTGATACCAGCTGTTGATGGCCGGTTGTCACCTTTTCAGGGCGGTCGTTCCAGCATTGAGAGGTGGGGGAGATGACAGAAAAGGATTGGGAAGCGGATTCGGCATCGCCGCTCGCGCGCAGGTTGGGGAAACTCGCACGCGAGCTCGGAGTGAGCGGTAACGACGACGGTTGCCCGGACATCTGGGAGCTGGTCGGTGGCGACGTCGCGGTGATTGGCCGCGATCTCACTGAGGAGTGTGCCGGTCGGCTTCCAAGCGGGACGACAGTGGCCTCCGGCGAGCGGCTCGTGGTTCTCCCCCATGCGACTTTGCTCGCAGCGAAAGAGGATATCCCCGATGTATGATTTGCTGAACTCGGTACCCGGTGAACAGTTGCACCTGGCGGAGTATCAACCGGATTTGCAGGGTCATTTCTGGCGAATAGGCGAAGCTGGTTTGCTCGGCTCTCAGACCGAGCCCAGCAACCGAACCGGCCCGAAGGACGCACTGAAGAAGAAGCTCACCGACGCCACTACGCCGCTGCACAGCCTGCAAGCCGCCATCGAAGCGGGAGCCGATCCGGTGGCGCTCGTCGACGCGATCAACACGGCACAAGCCGAGCGAGCCGCCGCACAGGCAGAGCTGGACGGCACACCCGAAGCACGGAACCTGAAAGGCGGAGAGGTCTACGCCATGATCGATTCGCTCGGCGACGTGGGGACTGCCCTGGCGGATGGCAGGCCGGAGACCCTGAACAAGATCTACGACAGCCTGCAACTCCGCCTCAAATACGAACCACACGCGCGAGTCGTAGAAGCTACGATCTCACCACGTGTGGTTAGCATGCGTGTCCGAGGGGCGAGTTGCGCACTAACCACACGCCTCAGCCTCGTTGTGGCTGAGTAGTGGCTCGATCACTCAAGCTTCATCGCGGGCGGACGACGAACGCACAGTCTCGTCAACAGGCAGCAGCCGGGTGACTCGTCTCATGCAAGTTGGGAGCCGTGGCCCGAGTGTGCGCCTGCCACGCGCGACACGCGTCGTCGTCAGCGAGAACCCTCGGTGCTTGATCTGCTCGACATGGGTGGATTGAGGGAGCGAGCCAGCGGGAAACGCCGATACCACCCGAAAAGAGTATTGGCGAAACACTCAGCCTTCTGCATGGCTGCTCCGATTCGATATCTACGTCCATTCGAGAGACAGATGCCTCACCTGGCGCTATCGTGGGATCGCCGTGGAGTCTCTAGGAGGGGCGTAAATGCCAGCGCATCGCGACGTGCCGTGGGAGATAGTCGAGCATACCTCCGCCAAGCATGACATCTACCGTCGTTACCTGCGACGGTGGTTCCCCATCTTGCTTGGCGGAAGTAACTCATACCCATCTGCAACGTACGCCGAGGGTTTTTCCGGTCCTGGAGTTTATAAGGGTGGTGAGCCCGGGTCGCCCATCATTGCGCTAGAGTCATTTCTTGGTCAGCTACCTCCCGAAAAGGGAACCGGAAGATTTCTCTTTGTTGATTCCGATGCGCGATGCGTGGATTTGCTAAAAAGGAAGACGGCACCTGTGTTGGCGTCTTCGGCAAGAGCGCAAGAGTCCATTCCAATTAAGTTTATTGAAGGAACTTGTGAGGAAAAACTCGAGGTTGGCTTGACCGAAATGGGAGCATGGGGACATCCTATTTTGGCGGTTCTTGATTCATGGGGAAATGCTCCTGTATCGTATAGCTTGCTGAAGCGTCTGGCAAATAACCCATCTAGCGAGGTAATAGTTACGTTTCAGCCTCAACATTTCGTGCGATTTGTCTCTGATCTCGGCGACTCTGCTGACGAAGTGTTCGGTCAAGACCGAAGGTGGCGAGAAGTCGCGAACTTTTCGGATGGGGAGGCGAAGCGGAGACACCTGCTTGATTGCTACAGGCGCTCACTGAGCGATGCCGGATTCGAATATTTGCTCGACTTTGAGCTGATCGACAGGCGGGGGCATTCTCTTTATCTCGTTTTTGGAACGAGTCATCGGCGCGGCGTCGAGAAGATGAAGGATTCACTATGGGAGGTAGATCGGTCCCACGGTGTCGGGTTCCGCGACCCCCGAGATGAATTAGCTGAAGCTCTTTTTGACTTGAAAGAACCTCAGCTCGGGCCGTTCGGGCGATTGTTGCTTCCCGAGATCGGCCGTTTCGGCTCTAAGGGCTGCCAAGTAAAAGATTTGATCAATTTCACGACGTTCCACACGGTATTCCGTCAGCAGCAGATCATTAGAACCGTTGACATGTTGCGCAGCAACCAAAGGGTCGAGGTGAATACCGAAGGACGCGTATTCTATGACACCTACGTTAGGATCAAAGGGGGTTGATCATTAACAAGCCCTACTGGCGAAAAGATGCAGGCATGGCGTTGTGCACTCGACCATCAAGCTCTCGTCCGCCAGACTTGGGCATCCGTCCGCCCCATTGTTTATGGAAGAAAGGAACAGAAGATTCTTCGCATTTATCTCGGATTTGCCGTACCCATTCTGGGTTGCAATGCCTCGCACGGGGACCTGATTCGCCTCCCGTAATTACCCAGTCTATATTATCAAGAGTCAATCCGGCGAGCGGACCAAGCAAGGGTTCCGCAGATATAAAACGCACAGCTGCCCCAACCTGGCGAAGGTCCTCGATCCGGGGTAGTTGCTGCTCGTCCTCAACTGAGACGCCTACCCACAAATTCGTTGGCCATTGAAGGGATTGTGAAATCCTGCGCATGCGAGCGGCGCGTTTAGTCAGTAATTGATATGTATGCTGAGGTGTGTCATTAATAACTTTGAACACTTCGCGCACGAAACTAATTGATACCTTTGCATGGAAAAGATCTGACATCGAGTTTACGAATACGAGACGCGGGCGAGACCATCGATAAGGAACATTCAACGAATCAAGGTGAGTTGCGACACCGAACCCTGGGCCGGAAGTTCGCGGATCGCCGTCCGTTTGGTACTTCTCTGTTCCCATTGCTTTCAGGCGTTTTGCGAGCGCCAATGCGTAACAATTGTCGCACCCCCGAGATACACGATCGCATCCCGTGGTCGGATTCCATGTCGCTTCGGTCCACTCGATCGAGGTGCTGTCGGACATGGCTCTCCTTCTGCAAAGGTGATGCCATCGTATCGTGAGCTATCCCCGCGGCCTAGGCCGCCCCTCGCGTGCCCGAAAATCCGGATGATTAGACCATATGTCTACCGTAGCTTCAGCTTGTCCAAAGCCCGCGGGTTGGTTTTGGCGCTGCCCCGCTGCACCGAGTAGACAATTCCGTTGTAGACGAGGTCCCAGAGGTTACGGTTAGTCTGAATTTCCCGAAGGTTGATCGAGAGTTCGTTTCCGTTCTTGTCTTTGAGTTCCAGGTCCCATGCTAGGCCGCCGCTGGTGCCGACTACTTTGACCTCGGTCAGTACGTAGGTGTCGACGTGGCCGTTCTTGATTGCGAACCAGTCGGATCCAGCGGAGATTCCGACGCTTCTGCCGATGAAGTAGAAGACGAATGGAGGCCAGACGACGAAGAGCCACAGCCACCAGGTGCTCATCCACCCGATGCCCCAATCTCTCAACGTTCCGAATGCGATGAGGATCAAAGACATCAAAAAACCTGACAAGACCGACGTTGAGACACGGCCTTGATGCCACTCAAGTACCGGCCCATGTCCCTCGGGGGCAGACGGGTATCGAGCTCGCCCCGGGGCGTTCTTCACGTCACCGCTGTAGTCGGCTGAGACCGGCGCGCGCGGTGGACGGGGCTCTCCGGTATGAAGATTCGGTTTTGGTGCGATCTCGGGCAACTTCAACCTCTCGACAAAGACCGTGGCGATACGTCAGCTCAGTCTGGCCATATTTCATCGACGACGAAACCAACGCCAATTCCGACCACGCCGCCTACGACAACGCCGACCGGGCCACCGATAGCAGCGCCGACGACAGCGCCGGAGACGAACGAAGACCCACCACTGACCGCGGCTTGAGTCGGGTCTTTTCCACCACTGACGTCTAGGAGCTGTTTAGAAATTGATCTTGGTGAGGCTGCGTAGCCAGATGTCGATGGCAGCGATGTGCACGGTGGCTTCGTAGCGGAGGGCGAGTTTGTCGTAGCGGCAGGCCACGGCACGGTGGTGTTTGAGCTGGTTGATCCCGCATTCCACGGCGTGACGCTGTCGGTAGGTCTCGGGGTCGAAAGCGGGCGGTCGGCCTCCGGCCGATCCGCGGGCGCGCCGGTGGGCGGCTTGGTCTTTCGGGGCTGGGATCGTCGCGGTGATCCCGCGTTTGCGCAGGTATGAGCGGTTCGCGCGGGAGGAGTATGCCTTGTCGGCAAGTACTCGCTCCGGGCGAGTGCGCGGGCGTCCGCGCCCGGGCCGTGCGACCCGGATCGACTCGAGCACGGTGACCATCTGCGGACTGTCAGCGCGTTGACCAGCAGTGATCAACAGCGTCAACGGTTTCCGGCCTTGCTCGCAAGCCAAGTGGATCTTCGTGGTGAATCCGCCCCGCGACCGCCCCAGTGCGTGATCGGCCGGTTCGTCGCCGGGCGGTTCGATCTGCTTGTCAGGCCGGCGGCGGGCTCCGGCGGCGTGCTGGTGGGCCCGGTTGATCGTGGAGTCCACCGACACCTGCCAGTCGATCAGCCCTACGCAGTCGGCCCACGCTCGCAGTGCCGAGAGGATCCAGGGCCACACACCCTCACGCTGCCAGCGGCGAAACAGCTGGTAGATCGACTGCCAACGCCCATAACGTTCCGGAACATCCCGCCACGGAGCACCGACCCGCACCCGCCACCGGACCCCATCGAGTAACTGCCGCCGTGTCCACTTCGGACGACGACCCACCACCGGCTGAGGCGGCAACACACGCTGCAACGCCACCCACTGCCGGTCCGTCAGATCCTGACGCGCGCCAACCGATACGCTTCCCACCGAGGTCTCCGGATAGATGTCGATCTTCTTGGTCGTTGATCCATCTACCGGAGACCTCACTGCCTTCAAACAGCGGGCCCCACGTTCCTAAACAGCGCCTAGCGGGCAGTTGCGAGCGCAGGTCCTGGATCTCACCGCTGGAGACGAAGCTCGCGATGGTGCCCAGCACGGCTTGCGCGTGGGTCAGGGCCTCTTCGCTGCTGCAGCCGCGGCCCTCGCGATCGGCGATGCGGCGAAGAAAGTCGTCGAATTCGTCGCCGATCTCGGCCTTTCCCGTAGGCCTCAGCAGCGGGTCCTTCAGTTCGGCAGGGAGCTGGCCGGCGAGATCGACCGGCTCGTTGCCGGCCAGGCGCTGGCCCAGCGCGGCGAGGATCTGCTTAGCTGCGGCGTCGGCGTGCTCACGCTCGGCCGGACGGCCGCGTTGGCGGACCTGGTTGAGGAACTCGTCGTACTTCATGGGTGTACTCCTGTTCTGGGGATTCCGGGAATCGTTGCAAAGCGACGGAAACCGCTGCGCGGGGGTCGCGTTCGGTGTGGTCGTACCGGTTCACCGGGTGATCGGGGTGAAATCGCGCGAGGCGATGAACTCCGGCCGCGGCTGGGTACCGGCGAAAGGCCGGTCCAGCGTGTTGTGCACGCTGTTGAACACGATGAAGATGTTCGAGCGCGGGTAGGGGGTGATGTTGTTGCCTGAACCGTGCATCGTGTTCGAGTCGAACCACAGCGCCGAACCCGCCGATCCGGTGAACTGCTCGATGCCGTGCTCGTGGGTTAGCCGCGTGATGTGGTGCTCGGTGGGCACACCGACCCGCTGCTCGGTCAGCGAGGACTTGTAGTTCTTCTCCGGGGTTTCTCCCGCGCAGGAGACGAAGGTCCGGTGTGCACCGGGCATGACCATGAGGCCCCCGTTGAACGGGTAGTTGTCGGTCAACGCGATCGACAGGCTCACCGCGCGGGGCTCCGGCATGCCGTCTTCGGCGTGCCAGGTCTCGAAGTCCGAATGCCAGTAGAACCCTCCACCGCGGAATCCGGGCATGTGATTGATTCGGCTCTGGTGCACGTAGACTTCAGATCCCAGGATTTGCCGTGCGCGGTCGAGGATTCGCGGTTCCCGGATCAGCTCAGCGATCAGCGGACTGCAGCGGTGCACGTCGAAGATCGAGCGGATCTCGTCGGACCCCCTCTCAACCACGGTGCGCTCGTCCGAGCGGATCTCCGGGTCGCGGGTCAGCCGTTGCAGCTCCTGCCAGTGCCGCTGCACCTCTGCCGGCGACAGCAGACGTCCCCACTCCTGACATCGCCGTCCTCCTGCATGCGGACGCGGCGGTGTTGAGCACGCGCCTGGACCGTCGTGGACGGCACAGCCGCTTCGAGCGCCAAGCCGACTCCAGCAGTATCGAAGCCGCCCGCTACGCCGAGGCCGCCGCGCAGCTGGGGGAGCGTGGCTGGCCGCTGCTGGAAGTCTCGTGCGCGGAGAATGCCCCGGAGGCGGTGGCGTGGACCGTGGCGTTGCATGTGCTGCCCATCTATGAGGAACGGAGCGGGAAGTGCCCGGCTTGAGCGTGTTGACCTGGAACATCAACAGTCCTTCCGAACACCGAGCCCAACGCCAACTCGACTGGCTGGCGACCCGCGGTGAGGACGTGTTCGTGCTGACCGAGACCAAAGCCAGCGACGGCTGCGCCTTGCTGGCCGAAGGGTTCCAGCACGCGGGCTACTCGGTGGTGTTCCCGGCCCCCGCGCCCCGCGAGCACGGCGTGATGATCGCCAGCAAGGTCGCGCTCGACGCCGACGACTGGAGCACCGAGCTCGACTACCTGCCTGCCCGTGCGGCCACCGCCACCGCCCACACCGACCACGGCCCCGTGCGCCTGATCGGCGTGTACGCGCCGTCGCGCGACGCGAGCCCGGACAAGGTCGAACGCAAACAACGCTGGCTGCACGAATTCAGCGACCTGATGGGCCGCTCGGCGAAGGAACGTTCGGAGACCCGGCTGCTGCTCGGCGACCTCAACGTGATCGAACCCGACCACACCCCGCGGTATCCGCAGTTCCTCGCCTTCGAGTACGACTTCTACCGCTCGCTGATCGACCGCCACGACCTCCGCGACGCCTACCGGCACACCGCTCCCGGCGAGGTCGAGCACAGCTGGGTCGGGCGAACCGGCGACGGCTACCGCTACGACCACGCCTTCTGCTCCCCGGCACTGACGTCCTGCGTGTCCGCGTGCCACTACGTTCACGAAGTCCGGCTCGGCGACCCCCGGTTGAGTGATCACTCCGCCCTGGCCGTGCACCTGGACCTCGCCCCGCTGCGCCCGTTGGTAACCTCCGACCCCAGCACCGCCGCCAGCCCACCCACGCTGTTCTGACCACAGCACCCCAAGCCGCTCGGGCTGGCGCTTCCCACCGGTGACCACGGGAGAATGCCAGCTCGCATGAGCACAACCACCCATGCCAGCACGCCCCGCCTCGGCGCCCGCGTCCTGCTGCTCGACTCCGACGATCGCGTGCTGCTCATCCACGCGCGCGACCCCGACGCGCCTGAGCATCAGTGGTGGGAGCTTCCCGGCGGAGGGATTGATCCGGGCGAGACCGCCCACGACACCGCGCGCCGGGAGATCACCGAGGAAACCGGACTGGTCCTCGACGACATCGGTCCGCTGGTGTGGACGAGGGAATCCCGCTTCACCTACCGCGGACAGCAGCACCACCGCCAAGACGAGGTCTTCCTCGCCCGCCTCACCGACACCCACCCCACTCGGGCACCGAAGCACTCCGCCAACGAGACCGCCGGGCTCCTCGGCCAGCACTGGTGGACCACCGCCGAACTCGCCGAGACCACCAGCGAACTCCTTCCCCCCGAACTGCCCCGGCTCATGGAGTCCTTCCTCGACGGCACCCTCACCATCCCGGTGCACCTCAACGATTGACCTGGGTCGACGGGAACTGTCGGTCGGACATCGGACGCGGGTACAGCTGCCCGAGACAGGTGGTTCACCGAGCGAGCCGGGGCTGGTATTGCCAGCCGTGGGTTTGTCGGCGGGTGATGCGGACGATCCGATTGGCTTCGGCGGGGTGGAGCAGGTGCAGGGCGTCGTTGTTGGAGGCCCACCGGTATTCGGCGACCTCGGCGGGGTCCGGATCGGGCACGGTGGTGCCGACGAGGTGGGCTTCGACGAGGAAGTGGGCTTTGTTCTCGCCGGCCGAGGACTCGCCTTCGGACCAGCCGGCCCACAGCAGCGTCCCCGGGGTGACGGTGAGGCGGAGTTCCTCGTGGACTTCGCGGACCATCGCCTGCGGTGGCGAGTCGGGGCCGCGGGATTCGCAGCGTCCACCGGGGAACGAGAACTTCTCGTCGGTCGGTCCCCGGACGAGGAGGAGCTGCCCCGTGGCGTT
>NZ_JBSFWJ010000040.1:0-59305 GCF_053592695.1 Saccharopolyspora sp. NPDC002578
TGCTTCCTCGCGAGGACAGCTTTTTCCCTCGTGGCGGAGCCACTCGGGAAAAAGATCCCGCAGCGAGGAAGCAGCTGAGGTTCCGCCACCCGACCCGCTAAGCAGGCCGAATACCGAGAACCAACCTCAAGTACGCAGCATCTCCGCGACGAGGAAGGCGAGTTCCAGGGACTGCTGCGTGTTCAGCCGCGGGTCGCAGGCCGTCTCGTAACGGCCCGCGAGGTCGGTGTCGGAGATGTCCTGAGCGCCGCCGAGGCACTCCGTGACGTCCTCACCGGTCAGCTCGATGTGGATGCCACCGGGGTGGGTCCCGAGCCGGTGGTGCACCTCGAAGAAGCCCTGCACCTCGTCGACGACGCGGTCGAAGTGCCGGGTCTTGTAGCCGGTGCTGGCCTCGTGGGTGTTGCCGTGCATCGGATCGCACTGCCACACCACCTGGTGCCCGGCGGCGGTGACCTTCTCCACGATCGGCGGCAGCAGGTCTCGCACCTTGCCGTTGCCCATCCGGCTGATCAGCGTGAGCCTGCCGGGTTCGCGGTTCGGGTCGAGCCGCTCCACGTACTCCACGGCCATCTCCGGCGTGGTCGTCGGCCCGATCTTCAGGCCGATCGGGTTCGCGATCTGCTCGGCGAACGCGATGTGCGCGTGGTCGAGCTGGCGGGTGCGGTCCCCGATCCAGAGGAAGTGCCCGGACAGGTCGAACAGCCGCGGCGAGCCCTGCGAGTTGTCCAGCCGCAGCATGGCCCGCTCGTAGTCCAGGACCAGCGCCTCGTGGCTCGCGTACAGGTCGACCGCGTGCAGGCTGGAGTCGTCCACCCCGCAGGCCGCCATGAACCGCAGGCCGCGGTCGATCTCCGCGGCCACCGACTCGTAGCGCTCCCCGGCGGGCGAGTTGAGCACGAAGTCCTTGTTCCAGTCGTGCACCTTCGTCAGCGCCGCCATGCCACCGCTGGTCATCGCGCGGGACAGGTTCATCGCGGCGCTCGCGTTGGCGTAGGCCCGGATCAGCCGCGACGGGTCGTGCTTGCGGGCCTCTTCGGTGGCGATCAGCGAGTTGACCATGTCGCCGCGGTAGCTGGGCAGGCCGAGCGCGTCGGTCGAGCTGGACCGCGGCTTGGCGTACTGCCCGGCGAGCCTGCCGAGCTTCACCACCGGCATGCTCGCGCCGTAGGTGAGCACGACCGCCATCTGCAGCAGGGTGCGGATGTTGCCGCGGATGTGCGGCTCGGTGTTGTCCGCGAAGGTCTCCGCGCAGTCTCCGCCTTGCAGCAGAAACGCCTCACCGCGAGCGACGGCGGCGAGCTGGCCGCGCAGCCGGTCGACCTCGGAGGGGACGGTCACCGGCGGCACGCTCTCCAGCACCTTGCGGACCTTGGAAACCTGTTCCTCGGGCCACTCGGGCTGCTGTGCGGCGGGCAGCGTCAGCGCCTCGTCCAGGAGGGCGCGCATCTCAGGGGGCAGCGGAGGAAGTTCCGGCAGCTCATCAACCGGAACATCGACGGTCCAATTCACATTTGCCAGGATAGGCCGTATTGGCCAGTGATTTTCACGCGGGAGAGACGGAACGCACGTCGGTCACCCGCAGGACGAATCGATTCACCCGCTCAACCGCCCCCGGCGGCTCGCCCGGACCGCGCGAACGGGAACGCCGCCCCTCCGGTGGACCCCCGGCGGGGCGGCGTCGTCGGTCCTGGTCCAGCGGTCAGCCGAACAGGACTTCGGCTTCCGCGTAGCGCGACAGCGGGACGGTCTTGAGCTTCGCCGTCGCCTCGGCCAGCGGGACGCGCACGATGTCGGTGCCGCGCAACGCGACCATCTTGCCGAACGCGCCCTCGCTCACCGCGTCCACGGCGTGCAGTCCGAACCGGGTGGCGAGCACCCGGTCGTAGGCGGTGGGCGTACCGCCGCGCTGGGTGTGGCCGAGGACCACGGCGCGGGATTCCTTGCCGGTGCGCCGGGACAGCTCGTCGGCCAGCCAGGTGCCGACGCCGCCGAGCCGGACGTGCCCGAACGCGTCGGTCTCCCCGGTCTGCAGCACCTCTTCGCCGTCCTGCGGGATGGCGCCCTCGGCGACGACGATGATCGGCGCGTACTGCCGCTCGAAGCGCTGCTGCACCCAGTCGCAGACCTGGTCGACGCTGAACCGCTTCTCCGGCCCGAGGATCACGTTCGCTCCCCCGGCCAGCCCGGCGTGCAGCGCGATCCACCCGGCGTGGCGGCCCATCACCTCCACGACCAGCGCGCGGTGGTGCGACTCGGCGGTGGTGCGCAGCCGGTCGATGGCCTCGGTGGCGATGTGCACCGCGGTGTCGAAGCCGAAGGTGTAGTCCGTGGCGTCGAGGTCGTTGTCGATCGTCTTCGGCACGCCCACCACCGGAACGCCGTCCTGGGTGAGCCGCTCGGCGACGCCGAGGGTGTCCTCGCCGCCGATCGCGATCAGCGCGTCCACCTCGTGCTCGGCGAGGGTCCGCTTGATCCGCTCGACCCCGTCGGTCTCCTTGTACGGGTTGGTGCGCGACGAGCCGAGGATCGTGCCGCCGCGGGCGAGGATGTCCTCCACCGCGTCCAGCCCGAGCGGCATGGTGTTGCCCTCCAGCGGTCCTTGCCAACCGCTGCGAAAACCGACGATCTCGTGCCCGTGCACCGCGATGCCCTTGCGCGTCACCGCGCGCAGCACCGCGTTCAGCCCTGGACAGTCGCCGCCACCGGTCAACACACCGATACGCGTTCCAGCCGGCATCGTCGCCGCCTCCCTTGATCCGCTCCACAGTGATCTGGATCTCGTGGCGAGCCTGTCACGGCCTGTATCGGTGCAGCAAGTACTCCGTCCGGGGGACGAACCGGGCAGCACGCCCACCCGGTCGACCGGAACACCTGGTCAGCGCGCGATCACACGGGGAAACCGCGCTTGCGCTGCACCTCTTCGATGATCTTCCACCGGGTGAGGTTGTGGCGAGCGTCGGCGAGCGCGTCGTGGGCGTTGGCCGGCGCGGAGGGCAGCCGCGGCTTGCCGACGTCCTCCCAGCGCTGCCGCAGGTCCCGGGTGAACTTCGGGATCCGCGGCGGCAGCGCGGGCATCGCGCCCCACAACTGCGCCAGCGCCACGTGGTCGTAGGAAGCCAGCCAGGCCCACAGCTCGATGTCCTGATCGCGTGCGGTCAGGAACTCGTAGAGGTCGTCCCGGATCCGGCTGCGGGAACGCCAGGACTTGTCCGCGGGCGGTGGCAGCTGCGGCAGCACGTTCCTGCGCACCCACTGCCCGGCCCGGGACTCGTCGAACTCGGTGGACACGGCGTAGAACTCCCGCCCCGTCTCGTCCACCACCCCGATCGACACCAGGTCGATGGTCTGACCGTCCTCGATGAATTCACAGTCGTAAAAGAACCGCACGGTTCCAGCGTAAAGAGGCCGTTCACCCGGCAGGGGCCGACCCTCTGGCGCGGGCCGCCGACGGCCGTCGCTAGTGCGGGCCGGTTCGCGCTGCCGCGCGCCGCGCCCGCTCAGCCCGCTTGGGAGCGGGGAACCCGGTCGGCGCCGCCGGGCTTCTCGGAGCGGCCCTGCACGGTCCAGCCCGCGACGTGCTTGCCCTCGGCCGCGAGGTCGTCCTTGGCCTTCGAGGCGTAGACGTCCACGTACTCCTGGCCGGAGAGCTCCATCAGCGCGTACATGATCTCGTCGGTGATCGAGCGCTCCACGAACCGGTCGCCCGCCAGGCCCTCGTAGCGGGAGAAGTCCAGCGGCTCGCCCACCTTCACGGTGACCTTGTGCGGGTACCACATCTTCGAACCGATGGGGTTGACCTTGTCGGTGCCGAACATCGCGATCGGGATCACCTGCACGTCGGCTTCCAGCGCCATCCGCGCCACCCCGGTCTTGCCCTTGTAGAGCCGGCCGTCGGGCGAACGGGTGCCCTCGGGGTAGACGCCGAGCAGTTTGCCCTCCTGCAGCAGCCGCACCCCGGTGTCCAGGGCTGCCTGCGCGGCGGCACCGCTGGAGCGGTCGATCGGGACCTGGCCGACGCCGGAGAAGAAGTACTTCTGCAGCTTGCCCTTGATCCCGGTGCCGGTGAAGTACTCGCGCTTGGCCAGGAACGTCACCCGCCTCGGCATCATCAGCGGCATGAAGAACGAGTCGGCGACCGCGACGTGGTTGCTGACCAGGATCGCCGCGCCGGACTCCGGCACGTGCTCGACGCCCTCCACCCGTGGACGGCAGAACAGCCTCATGAGCGGACCGAGCACAATGCGCTTCATCACCCAGTACAGCACGCGCCGCTGCCTTTCTGAACACCCGGAATGCCTCGTTCAAGGTTACGGAGCCCGGTCACCGCGCACAATGCGACCCCGGTTGAGATGGATCAGGCACCTGGAGATCGCCCCGCGGAGGCCCCTCGCGTGCGACGATGAACCAGTAGCGGCGGACTGATTGCGGTAGGGAGGCTGCGGTGCCCGTTCTTCCCGGCGCCGAACCGTTCGTGCACGACGGGTCCGAGGACATCGGTGTGCTGCTGTGCCACGGGTTCACCGGAACGCCGCAGAGCATGCGGGGCTGGGGCGAGCACCTCGCCGCCGACGGGATCACGGTGCGCTGCCCGCGGCTTCCCGGCCACGGCACGGACTGGCGGGACCTCAACCGCACCGGCTGGAACGACTGGTACGCCGCCGTCGATCGGGAACTCGCGGAGCTGAACGGGCGGTGCCGCTCGGTGTTCGCGTTCGGGCTCTCGATGGGCGGCACGCTGACGCTGCGGCTCGCCCAGAACCACCCGGAGCTGTCCGGGATCGTGCTGGTGAACCCGTCGGTGACGACGCTGCGCCGGGACGCGTTCCTGCTGCCCGCGCTGTCCCGCGTGGTGCCGTCCATCGCCGGGGTGGCCGGCGACATCGCCAAGCCCGGCGCCGTCGAAGTCGGCTACGACCGGACTCCGCTGCGCGCGGCGGCGAGCCTGCAGCGGTTGTGGCGGCTGGTGCGCGCGGACCTCGGCCGGGTGCGGCAGCCGGTGCTGCTGATGCGCTCGGCGACCGATCACGTCGTCGAACCCGCGAACTCCCGGATCGTGCTGGACGGCATCCGAAGCGGCGACGTCACCGAAGTCGTGCTGCGGGACAGCTTCCACGTGGCGACCCTCGACCACGACGCGCCGTCGGTGTTCGCCGGTAGCGTCGAGTTCGTCCACCGGATCCACCGCGAGCGCGTCGAGGAACCAGCATGAGCACGCGTCATGAGAACGCCGATGGCCCTGAGGACATCGACGCCGCCTTCGCCGAGATCGTCGCCGGCCTGGAACGGGACGAGCCGATGGCGCGCTGGCCCGAGGAGTCGACGCGCACCAGCTCAGAGGAGCCGCAACGGGCCGCCGAACCGGAGGTCGCCGAGTCGGCGCCGCGGGATTGGACGCCGCCCGCGGACGTCCCCGACGAGGGCCACTACGAGCCGCCGGAGCCGCCGCCGATGCCACGGCCGACGGTGACGACCATCGGCGGGATCACCCTGGTCGTGATCGGGATGACCTTGCTGCTGGTGCCGGGCCTGCTGGGGCTGGGCCCCACGGCGGCGCTGCCGATCGGCCTGGTCGCGGTGAGCGGCGGGATCGGCTGGCTCCTGTTCCGCATGCGCAAGACGCCCCCGGACGACGACGGCGCCCAGCTCTGAGCCGAGCGGTCAGCGGGTGGAGGTGCGCGCCGTGCTCGCGATGTGCTCGCGGGCGAGGGTGGCCGCTCCGACGATCCCCGCTTCGTCGCCACGCTTGGCCACTCGGACCTGGGCGAGCGGGCGGTGCCCGGCACCGGTGACCGCCGCGGCGTAGTGCCTGCGGGCCTCCGGCAGGAACAGGTGCGCCGAACCGGAGACACCGCCGGCGAGGACCACGACCTCCGGGTCGTAGACGTCCGCGACCAGCGCCAATCCTTCGCCGAACCAGCGGGCGAGTTCGCCGACCGCGCGGGCCGCCACCGGATCGCCCTGCTCGGCGGCCTGCGCCACGCGTTCCCCGGTGATCTCGCCCGGGTCCTTGGCGGCCTCCGCCGCCAGCGGGGACGACGAGTCCTCCGCGAGCATCTCCAGCGCGGTGGTGGCCAGCGCCGTCCCGCTGCAGTAGCGCTCCCAGCACCCCCGCTTCCCGCAGGGGCAGGCCCGGCCGCCGGGGACGAGGCGCAGGTGCCCGAGTTCGGGGGCGACGCCGTGGGCACCGCGGAACACGTCGCCGTCGAGCACCAGCGCGCCGCCGATGCCGGTGCCGAGCGCGATGAGGGCGGCGACCTTCGCGCCCGCGGCGGCGCCGAAGCGCTGCTCGGCGATGGCCGCGGCGTTCGCGTCGTGCTCCAGGACGACCGGCAGCTCGACGCGGGCGGCGATGTTGTCGGCGACCGCCACGTGCCGCCACGGCAGGTGCGGGGCGAACCGCACGACCCGCCGGTCCTCGCTGACGAACCCGGCCACGGCGAGCCCGACGCCCGCCACCGGGTACCGGTCGGCCAGGCACAGCACGGTGTCGGCGATCGCCGAGTCGAGCTCGGGTCCGGTGCCCGCGGAGGGGACCCGCAGCGTTTCCAGCACGGTGCCCTGCGGGTCGACGACGCTGGCGCGCAGGCTGGTGCCGCCGACGTCGACGCCGACCGTCAGCACTCGGACTCCCCGGTCGCGGCGGTCCGTCCCGCTGCGGGGACGTGCGCGGCGGCCCGGCCGCGGACCCGGCGCACGTCGATCCGCTGCACCTTCGGCGCCGGCGGCTCGGCGTCGCCGGAGTCGCCGGGAGCGGTCGGCGGCGCCGGTTCGGCGGGCGCGCGGCCGTGTTCGGCGAGGGATTCCCGCAGCAGCTCGACCAGTCCGGCGAGCTGCTCGGTCAACCGGGAGGTCGGCTCGGGGCGCTCACCGCGCAGCAACGCCACGACCGCGCAGATCGGGCACCAGCCGCACGAGCTCGCCGATTCCGATCGTCGCCGGTCCGAGCCCTGGCCGGTTCCGTCCGCGTCGTCGGCGGCGTGCTCGGCGTGCTCGGCCCCGCCGGCGCCGCGCAGGTACTCCTCGGCACGCCACGCCGCCGCGTCGAGCAGCAGGCGGAACTCCTCGGTCACCCGGTCCCGCCCGGCGCCCGCGCCCGGCGCGCCCTCGGCGGTAGCCGCACCCGTCCCTGCGGGATCGGGATGTTCACCACGCATCTGGTCCACCACATCCACTGGTCGGGGACTTCATCGCATCCACTGCTCGGGGTCCGGCCGGAACGACACGACCAGACCGTCATCACCCGCCACCGCCCCCACCACGGTGCAGCGGCGCAGGACCGCGGGCAGGGCGATCAGCCGGCGCCTGCCGTCGACGGTGATCGCGAGTTCGTCGCCGATCCGGGCCAGGTCCACGTCGGCGTCGTCGTGCAGCGGCAACGCCAACCGCAACGTGTACTCGGAATCCAGCGCCCGCCCACCGCCACCGAGCTCCATGGCGGGCGCGCTCGCGGCGGCCCGCGGCGGCTCGTCGTCGGCGTGCAGCTCATCGCCGAGTTCCAGCAGCGCGGCAGCACCGACCGGTTCCGCCGCGCGGTGCAGCACGGTGCGCAACGGCAGTTCCGTGGCGGCCCGCACCCCGGCGATCACGTCGTCCTGCTCCTTGCGCCGCGTGCGCAACCAGGTCGCCGCCTCGCCGCGCGCCGAACCCGGATGCGGCACCAGCCGGTTGACCACCAGCCCGTCCACCCGGATCTGCTGCAGGGCCAGCGCGGTCAGGGTGCGCCTGGTCTCGGCCGCCACCACCGCCTCCGGGGTGAGCACCAGCCGGACGGAGGTGTCGGCGGACAGCAGCATGTCCCGCAACGCCTGCAACCGGTCCGCGAGCCGCCCCAGCGCGTCGGCCACCGAGTCCCAGCGGTCCACGTTCTCGCTGCCCGCGACACCCGCGAGCAGTCCGCGGACCATGCGCCGGTGCGTGGGGAACAGCCGCTCCAGGTAGCCGGACAGCGATTCGGGCAGCGCCAGCAGCCGCAGGGTCTCGGCGGTGGGGCCGCAGTCGACGATCACGGTGTCCCACAGGCCGCTGTCGGCGAGCCGGTGCACTTCGGCCAGCGCCAGCAGGTCCTCGACGCCGGGCAGCACGGTGAGCTCCTCGGCGTCGAGCTCGCTGATGCCCGCGCCGAGCAGCATCGTGCGCAGGTGCTCGCGCAGCTCGGTCCACGCCTCGTCGAGCAACCCGCGGGTCTGCACCTCCGCGGCGTGCAGCCGGGCGAGGCGAGCGGAGCCCGCCGCGTCGTCGTGGAGTTCGACTTCGCGGGGCTCGCCGGTCAGCGCGGCGCCGAAGGCGTCGCCGAGGGAGTGCGCCGGGTCGGTGGAGACGACCAGCACCTTCTGCCCGCGTTCCGCCGAGCGCGCGGCGGTCGCGGCGGCGAGGGTCGTCTTGCCGACGCCGCCTTTTCCGGTGAACAAGAGGATGCGCAAGGGCGGTCTCTGGGGGATCGGGGCTGCGTTGATCGGGGCTGATCACGGCCGGGCGGAGGCGGGGTCGAACGACCCCGCGCCCGGATCGGGTATCCGGTCTGCCTCTGTACTACTGGATCTCCGCTCCCGCCGCAGCGCACGGCCGCGTCGACCGGCAGCGGGACGAGCGGCCGGGCGGGCGCTCAGGTACCGGGTTCGACCCGGCGCTTGAGCTCCTTGAGCGCGGTGTTCATGATCATTTTTTCGGCCTTGCGCTTGAACATGCCGATCATCGGGATCGCCAGGTCCACCGCCAGGCTGTAGGTCACCTCGGTCTCGCCGCCCTGCGGGCTGAGCCGGTAGCTGCCCTGCTGCGCCTTCTGCACCTGCCCTTCGGACAGCGTCCAGCTCACCGAGAGCCCGTCCTCGGCCCACTCGTAGACGTTGACGTAGGTGTCCTTGACGACTCCCGCGTCGAGCACGAACCGCACCTTCTCGGCCTGGCCGGAGCCGGTCGTCGAGAGGACCTCGGTCTCCTTGACCGCCTCCGCCCATTCCGGATAGCTGGCGAAGTCCGAGATCACCGCCATGATCTCGGCCGGGGTTGCCTGGATCACGATGGAGTGCGTGGACTGATCGACCATGCCGCGCAGATTACAGGGCGGCGGCGACCCCCGACGCGACCGGCGGGCGAGTGCCACCGCTCGCGCCGCGGCGGGTCACCACTGCAGCACGTAAGGGCGTTCGGTGCGCTTGAAGTGCCCGACGTTGACGCATTCGGTGCGGCCGACGCGGACCCGCTGCGCCAGCGGCTGGTGCACGTGCCCGAACAGCGACCACCGGGGCCGATCCCGGTGGATGCGCTCCAGCAGCGCGCGCGACCCGTGCTCGGGGCGGCGGGCGATGACGTCGTAGACGAGTTCCGGGACCGCGGGCGGCAGGTGCGAGCAGAGCACGTCCACCGGGTCGAGGGCGGCGACGGCTCCGTCGTACTCGTCCTCCGGCCGCAGGTACGGCACCCATGCGGCGTCCTTGCGCAGCACTCCGCCCGGCGACAGCACGGTGCCGCCGACGAAGCCGAACCGCAGCCCGCCGATCTCCACGCTCTCGCCGTCGACGAAGCGCACGCCGTCGCGGGCGAACTCGGGCCACAGCGCGGGCTCGTCAACGTTGCCCGCGATCGCGTAGGTCGGCGCGCTCATCGCGGCGAACAGCGCGGCGTACTGCTCGCGGACGGCGTCTCGCACGACCTGCTTCGGGTCGTCCAGCGACGCCCACAGCGAGCGGGCGTAGGCGCCGATCTCGGCGCCGCGGTGGTTGCGCCGGAGTTCGGCGAAGTGCGCGACCTTCTCGGCCCCGAAAACCGCGCCCAGGATGCCGCGGCCGTGCTCGTGGTAGTCGACGAAGTCGATCAGGTCGCCGAGCACGAGCAGCGCGTCGGCGCCGTCACCGGCTCGTTTCAGGGCTTCGGCGTTGCCATGAACATCGGACACCACGTGCACGCGCACGATCTACTCCTCACCGCAGTTCCGCCGACCTGTGCGACAGCCTGCCATGATCCTCGCCACCGGCGGAAACGAGTCCGCCGGGCACCGGTGCGCCGCTGGACCCGGCGTGGCAGGCTGCGGGCGGGCGGCCCGAAACGAGTCGAACCAGTTTCGTATTAAGAACTCGGGACTACCGCTCAGTAACTATCAGCGTTAGGTTGTGCGCACATTTCATGTTCCATCGGAGGTTTCAAGGTGCGAGAGTTCAGCGTCCCTGCCACTGAGGCCGTGGCCGAAGACGAGAACCTCACCGACATGGTGTGGGCCAACGCGGAACGTTTCGGTGGCACCGTGAGCTTCCGGCGCCGGATCGACGGCACCTGGGTCGATGTCACGGCCGCCGACTTCGCCGCGCAGGTCCTGGCCGTGTCCAAGGGGATCATCGCCGCCGGGCTGCAGCACGGCGACCGGATCGGCTTGATGTCGCGGACCCGCTACGAGTGGACGCTGCTCGACTTCGCCATCTGGGCCGCCGGTTGCGTCACGGTGCCGATCTACGAGACGTCCGCGGCCGACCAGGTCGAGTGGATCCTCGGCGACTCCGGGGCGCGCGCCGCGTTCGTGGAGACCTCGGCCCACCGCGCCGAAGTCGGCACCGTCGCCGAGCGGCTCCCCGAAGTCGCGCACGTCTGGCAGATCGACGCCGACGGCGGAGCCACCGCGGCCGTCGACGAGCTGACCGCGCTCGGCGCCGACGTGAGCGACCAGACCGCCCACGAGCGCCGCCGCGAAGTCCGCGCCGACGAGCTCGCCACGCTCATCTACACCTCGGGCACCACCGGCCGCCCCAAGGGTTGCGAGCTCAGCCACCGCAACCTGCTGGCCGAGGTCCGCGGCGACGTGAGCGTGTTCCCGCAGCTGCTGCGGCAGGGCAACTCGATGCTGATGTTCCTGCCGATGGCGCACGTGCTGGCCCGCGCCATCGCCACCGCCTGCGTCTACTCGCGCACCACGCTCGGGCACACCGGCGACGTGAAGGACCTCGTCAGCGACCTCGGCTCGTTCCGCCCGACGCTGATCCTCGCCGTGCCGCGGGTGTTCGAGAAGGTCTACAACACCGCGAAGCAGAAGGCCCACGGCGACGGCAAGGGCCGGATCTTCGACGCCGCCGAGGAGACCGCCGTGGCCTACAGCCAGGCGCTCGACGCGGGCGGCCCCGGGCTGGGCCTGCGCGCCAAGCACTTCGTGTTCGACAAGCTCGTCTACGGCAAGCTGCGCGGCGCCCTGGGCGGGCGCTGCCTGGGCGCGGTCTCCGGCGGGGCGCCGCTGGGCGACCGGCTCGCGCACTTCTACCGCGGGGTCGGCGTGCCGGTGCTGGAGGGCTACGGGCTCACCGAGACCACCGCCGCCGCGGCCGTCAACGTCGAAGAGGGCTTCAAGATCGGGACCGTGGGCCGGCCGATCCCCGGCACCAGCATCCGGGTCGCCGAGGACGGCGAAGTGCTCATCAAGGGCGACGTGGTGTTCCGCCGGTACTGGAACAACGAGACCGCCACGAAGGAATCGCTGCAGGACGGCTGGTTCCACACCGGCGACCTCGGTTCCCTCGACGACGAGGGCTACCTGCGGATCACCGGCCGCAAGAAGGAGATCATCGTGACGGCGGGCGGCAAGAACGTCGCCCCGGCCGTGCTGGAGGACCACCTGCGGGCGCACCCGCTGATCAGCCAGTGCATGGTCGTCGGCGACAAGAAGCCGTTCATCGGCGCGCTGGTCACCCTCGACCCGGAGTTCCTGCCTGCCTGGTTGAACAACCACAACCGCTCCGCCGACACGCCGCTGACCGAGCTCGTCGACGACCCCGAGGTGCACGCCGACGTGCAGTCGGCCATCGACGAGGCCAACAAGGCGGTGTCCCGCGCCGAGGCGATCAAGAAGTTCCGCATCCTGGCGAAGGACTTCACCGAGGCCACCGGCGAGATGACCCCGAGCATGAAGCTCAAGCGCAACAAGGTCGCGGAGAACCACGCCCAGGACATCGAGGCCATCTACACCTGAGCCGGTTCCGGACCTGCACAGGTGTCCGGGTGGCGGAACCTCAGCGGTTCCGCCACCGACCGGATCAACGATCAGGCTCTGCCGAGTTCTCGGCCGGTGCCGTTGCGGAAGCCCGCGGTGAGTCGATCGCCGCGGGCTTCCGCGCGTCCGAGGTCCGCTCAGCCGAAGCGGTCGTGGAGTTCGGCGCGCCAGGACTCGACCAGTTCGGCGGCGGACAGGCCCGCGAGCTCGCGCAGCGCCGGGTCCACTTCGGACGGTGCGCCCACCGAGGCGATGCGGCGGTACAGCTCCACGGTCTTCGGCTCCCCCACCCGCCGCACCAGGTGCTCCACCAGCGACCACGACTGCTGGTAGGCCGCGTCCAAGCCCGCGCCGGAGGTGTGGAAGTCCCGGTCTCCTGGCGGGCCGTCGGGCGCGGCACCGGAGCGGACCTGGCGCGCCAGGTCCGGCGCGATGCGCTCCGGCGGCAGTCCGCTGTCGCGGTAGCCCACGTAGTCCGCGAACCCCTCCAGCAACCACATCGGCGCGCCGTCGGCGGTGTCCGCCCGCGCCGCCACGTGCGTCATCTCGTGGCGCAGCACCACCCGCAGCGAGGTGTCCGAGAGCCGGTCCGCGGTGGCGGTGTTGAACACGACCCGCGGTCCCTCGACGCGCCGATCGGCGATGTTCACCTCGTCGGCGACGGCGACGGCCGCGATGCCGTCCACCGCGAACTCGGCGCCCACCAACTCCCGCAGCTCTTCCTGGGAACGGGGCAGCAGCACGCCCACCTGGCGCCGCCAGTCCGGTCCCCACACGTCGGTCACGGCGGCCACCGCCGAGTCGAGCTCGCCCGCCAGGCGGTCCGCGAGCTCCTCGGAGCCGTCGTGCCCGATGATCATTCCGTGCGGGGTGGCCCGCACCCGGCACGGCCCGAAGTCCCACGGCCCCCGCCACGCCTGGCCGCGGGCGCGCTCGTCGTCGCTGAGCAGCCAGCGCCCGTCGCGCCGGGTGAAGGTGAACCCCGCCGGGCGTTCCGTGGGCACCGCGTCCACCCCGGCCAGCGCGTAGCGCAGCACCACGTCGGGGTTCGCCGAGCTCGCGGAGGCACCGGAGGCGGGGCGGACGTCGTAGTCCCACTCGGCCAGCGGCACCTCGGCCAGGTTGTGGAACAGCTCGCGCTGGCGGTGCTGGAAGTCGGGCGGAGCCGCCGGATCGAGCGACGCCGCGAACGCCGCCTCATTCCTCGTGAGAATCGCGCGGGCGCGCTCCCGCAGCACGGACTCCCATTCGTGCTCCAGCGTCGCCACGGAGGCGTTCTGAAGCCCGGAAACGGGTGCGGTCGGCGCCTGGGCCGGGAACGGGACGAACGCGCCCACGGCCAAGGCGGCCGCGGCGGCGACCGCCGCAGGCCACCCCCTCGAGACCCCAGGCACGAGCCGGATCGTAGGTCGGGCGGCGGGCCGCGGCCCGTCGCGAGCACCCGCCGGTCACCCACACGCGGAGAGGGCCGCCGTCCCGGTGGGACGACGGCCCTCGCCGTGCGAATCAAGACCCGCCGAGGCGGGCTCGGCAGAACGTCAGCCGACGATGCGCCGCATCGAGGAGACGTCCGCGATGCTGTCGTAGTCGGCGACCTTCACCACGTCGCCCTCGGTCGGGGCGTGCACGGCCTTGCCGTTGCCCACGTACATGGACACGTGGCTGACCGGGCTGTAGTAGAAGATCAGGTCGCCCGGCTGGAGCTGGCTCGCCGAGATCTTCTTGCCCTCGGTGACCTGCGACTTCGTCGAGCCGCCGATGCTCACGCCGGCCTGCTTGTAGGCCCACTGCATCAGGCCGGAGCAGTCGAAGGTGCTCGGGCCCTTGGCGCCGTAGACGTAGGACGAGCCCTGCTTGCTCAGCGCCGCGGTGACCGCCTCGGCGGCGGAACCAGAGCCGCCGGGCGACTGGTAGTCGGTCTCGCCGCCACCGGTCAGGGAGTCCTGGTCCTCCGAGCTGAGCTCGGCGTAGCGCTCCTTGACCTTGGCGACCTGGGCGTCCATGTCGGCCTTCTTCTTGCCGATCTCGCCCTGGATGCGGGCGGCGTCGGCTTCGGCCTGAGCGGCGCGGTTGCGGGCGTCCTGCGCGCGCTTGGTCGCGTCCTCCGCCTGGTGCACCGCCGCGGACAACTGCTTGATCGCGTCGTTGTTGTCCTTGGCCAGCACGTCCAGCGCCGAAGCGCGGTCCAGGAAGTCGTTCGGGGATTCGCTGACCAGCAGCGCGGACAGCTTGTTCAGCCGTGCGCCCTGGTAGGAGGCGGTGGTGAGCTGGTCGACCTGGCCGCGGAAGCGTTCTTCCTCGGCCCTGGCCTGGTTGGCGACCTGCTCGGCCTGGTCCGCTTCGGCGGTGGACCGGTCGAGTTCCGCCTTCTTGGCCGCGTGGTCGTCCTCGGCCTTCTTGTACTCCTCGGTGACGGCTTCGGCCTGGTGCGAGAGTTCCCGCACCTGCTTGGCCGCGTCCGAGGCGTTGTCGGGGAGGTTGGGGTCTGCGATCGCCGGCGCGGAGGTCATGCCAACGGCGGCGAGGACCGCCGAGGCCGCCAGCGCTCCGCGCATCGTGCGCTTCAATCGATGCGACGCCACGTCGCGCATAGCTCCTTCGTTGTCGACCGCCTACCGAGTACGCGGAGGTGGTGGTCCAGGGCGACCCGGACTCCGGGCGCGGCTTCGCGCCCGCACACCCCACGGGGGCAGGTTCCCGGTTCGGCTCCCCGACTAGCCGATTCGGCGGCGCTTCGCGGAGGACCCGGAGTGGGTCGCTGATCGCCGCGAAGACGCGGTAAGGCTACGAAAGGTGAAGCGTGACGTCCAGAAGTGGGGGGGTAATTCTTCTGAACACCCCGCAATAGCACAATGGGATTATCTTCATGAGCGGAGCGTGATCGGCCTCGCGGTCTCCTGACCAGCGCCTCCCCGAAACCACCACCACGCCCCGCCCCGGCCCAGCACCCCGGATGATCTCCGTATGAGATCCACCACTACCCGACCCGCCAAGCCCCTGCGCAGCGCCCCGACGACGAACCGAAGCCGAGTCCGCCGTGAGCGCTCGGCGCCGAGCGCCCCGCATTCACGACCATCGTCCTGTCAGCGGCGAAGCCGCTGAGCAGCGACCACCATGCCCACCGGCACCGCCGCGGGTTCTGAGTCGGTCTCTCGCTGCGGGATCTTTTTCCCTCGTGGCGGAGCCACTCGGGAAAAAGATCCCGCAGCGAGAAGACACCTGAGGTTCCGCCACCCGACCACCCGAGCAAAACGACCGGCCGGGAATCACCGAAGCGAGCGCACCGCGCGAGTCAGGGCAGCACGAGCCGCGAGTTCCGCGGTGTCCGGGTAGTCGACGCCCACCAACGTCAACCCGTGCGCGGGCGCGACCGCACTGGTGCGTTCCGCGGAGTCCGCCAGTTCCGCGGGCCAACCGCGGCCTTGGCGGCCGTCGCCGACCAGCAGCAGCACGCCCACCAGGCTCCGCACCATCGAATGGCAGAACGCGTCCGCGCTCACCCGGGCCACGATCAGGTGCTCGGCGACCCGTTCCCACTCGAAGCGCTGCAGCTCGCGCACGGTCGTCGCGCCGTCGCGGGGCTTGCAGAACGCGGCGAAATCCCGCAGTCCCAACAGATCCCGCGAGGCGGCGTTCAGCGCGTCGACGTCCACGGTGCGGTTCCACGCCAGGGTGTTCCGCCGCCGCGACGGATCGACGCCCCACGGCGCGTCCGAGACCTGGTACCGGTAGTGCCGCCGCAGCGCGGAGAAGCGGGCGTTGAAGCCGTCGGGCGCCAGCACGACCGAGCGCACCCGCACGTCGCCGGGCAGGATGCGGTTCCACCGGTGCGCGAGCCGGTCGAGGAGCGGAATCCCTTGTGCGTCAACGGGAAACCGCGCCTCGGCGGCGGAGCGGAACGGTTTGGCGTCCACGTGCACGACTTGGCCGTCGGCGTGCACGCCCGCGTCCGTGCGGCCCGCCACCACGACGGATCGCGACATCTCCCGGCCCGGCGGCTGCTTCGACAGCGCGTCCTCCAGGAGGCCTTGCACCGTGCGCTGCCCGGGCTGCTTCGCCCAACCGGCGAAGTCCGTGCCGTCGTAGGACACGTCCAAGCGAAGACGAACGAGCCCGCCCTCCCCGGAAGGAGCGACGGGCTCGTTCGACGCGTCAGAAACCGGAATCAGGACTCGTCCTTCTTCTCGGCCTCCTCGGCCTTGGCCTCAGCGGCGTCGTCGGCCTTGGCCTCGACGGCCTCGGTCTCGACCGCGGCGGACTCGTCCGCGGCCGGGGTCGCCTCGGCGGCCGGCTCGGCGTCCTTCGCGAACTTGGTGCCGCGGGCGGCTTCCGCCTCGGAGGTGACGGTCTTCTCCGTCACCAGGGCGATCACGGCCATCTTGGCGCTGTCACCGCGACGCGGCATCGCCTTGATGATCCGGGTGTAGCCGCCCGGACGCTCCGCGAAGTGCGGACCGATCTCGGCGAACAGCTTGTGCACGACGTCCTTGTCGCGGATGGTCTTCATGACCTCGCGACGGTTGTGCAGGTCGCCCTTTTTCGCTTTGGTGATCAGGCGCTCGGCGAGCGGCCGCAGCCGCTTCGCCTTCGCCTCGGTCGTCGTGATCTTCCCGTGCTCGAACAGCGACGTGGCCAGGTTGGCCAGCATCAACCGCTCGTGCGACGGCGACCCGCCGAGACGCGCTCCCTTGGTGGGGGTGGGCATCGCTTGCTCCTCTCAAGGCGCGGATCGGGTGGCCCTTCCCGCGCATCACAGCTACAGCTGCTCTGTCTCCGCGTAGTCCTGACCGTCGTCGTAGCCGTTGTCCTCGGCCACCGACAAGGAGCCCAGCGGGGTGTCGTCGTCCGCCGACCAGCCCTCCGAGGCGTACTCGGCGGCCGCGGCCGACGGGTCGAACCCGGGCGGGCTGTCCTTCAGGGCCAGTCCCAGACCCACCAGCTTCAGCTTGACCTCGTCGATGGACTTCGCACCGAAGTTGCGGATGTCCAGCAGGTCCGCCTCGCTGCGCGACACCAGTTCGCCGACGGTGTGAATGCCCTCCCGCTTGAGGCAGTTGTAGGAGCGCACCGTCAGGTCCAGGTCCTCGATCGGCATCGCGTAGGCCGCGATGGTGTCGGCCTCGGCGGGCGACGGTCCGATCTCGATGCCCTCGGCGTCCACGTTGAGCTCGCGCGCCAGCCCGAACAGCTCGACCAGGGTCCGACCGGCCGACGCGACCGCGTCGCGCGGCGTGATCGACGGCTTGGTCTCGACGTCCAGGATCAGCTTGTCGAAGTCGGTGCGCTGCTCAACACGGGTGGCCTCGACCTTGTAGGTCACCTTCAGCACCGGCGAGTAGATCGAGTCCACCGGGATGCGACCGATCTCCGCACCGGTCTGCTTGTTCTGCACCGCCGGGACGTAGCCGCGACCGCGCTCGACGACGAGCTCGATCTCCAGCTTTCCCTTGCCGTTGAGCGTGGCGATGTGCAGATCCGGGTTGTGCACGGTGACCCCGGCCGGCGGCACGATGTCGGCCGCGGTGACCTCACCGGGGCCCTGCTTGCGCAGGTACATCGTGACCGGCTCGTCCTCCTCGGAGCTCGTGACGAGCTCCTTGAGGTTCAGGATGACGTCGGTGACGTCCTCCTTCACGCCCGGAATGGTGGTGAACTCGTGCAGCACACCGTCAATGCGCAGGCTGGTGACGGCCGCGCCGGGAATGGAGGACAGCAAGGTCCGGCGCAGCGAGTTGCCGAGGGTGTAGCCGAAGCCGGGCTCCAGCGGTTCGATGACGAACCGGGAGCGGGTCTCGGTCACGGCCTCTTCGGCCAGTGAGGGTCGCTGGGAGATGAGCATGTTGAGTTTCCTTTACCTCACGACGCCCGCTATTTGACGTCGATCCGATAGCAGCTCGCGGCGAACCGCGAGCGGACGACGGAATCCGGCTCCGCCGCCCGGACGGCCACCGCCGGCGACCGGTGAGGGCCGCCGGCGGGAAGCATCACTTCGAGTAGTACTCGACGATGAGCTGCTCGGTGACCGGGGTGTCGATCTGCGCGCGCTCCGGGAGCTGGTGCACCAGGATGCGGAGGTTCGACGGCACGACCTGCAGCCATGCCGGCACCGGCCGCTCGCCCAAGGTCTCCTTGGCGATGATGAACGGCGTGGTGTTCACCGACTTCGGCTTCACGTCGATGATGTCGAACTTCGAGACCTGGAAGCTCGGAACGTTCACCTTGGTGCCGTTGACCACGAAGTGGCCGTGGCTGACCAGCTGCCGCGCCATCCGGCGGGTGCGGGCCAGACCGGACCGGTAGATCACGTTGTCCAGGCGGGACTCCAGCAGCTGCAGGAGGTTCTCGCCGGTACGCCCGGTGCGGCGGTTGGCTTCCTCGTAGTAGGAGCGGAACTGCCGCTCGAGGATGCCGTAGGTGAAACGAGCCTTCTGCTTCTCCTGGAGCTGCAGCAGGTACTCGGTTTCCTTGATGCGCGCGCGCCCGTGCTGCCCCGGCGGGTACGGACGACGCTCGAACGCCTGGTCCCCACCGATGAGGTCAACCTTGAGACGGCGGGACTTGCGGGTCGCGGGACCGGTGTAACGTGCCATCTTCTTCTACTCCTTTCCCGCGATCAGACCCGGCGCCGCTTGGGCGGCCGGCAGCCGTTGTGCGGCTGCGGGGTCACGTCCTGGATCGTGCCGACCTCGAGGCCGGCGGCCTGCAGCGAGCGGATCGCCGTCTCGCGGCCCGAACCCGGACCCTTCACGAAGACGTCGACCTTCTTCATGCCGTGCTCGGCGGCCTTGCGGGCGGCGTTCTCAGCGGCCATCTGCGCGGCGTACGGGGTGGACTTGCGAGAGCCCTTGAACCCGACGTGGCCCGCGGAGGCCCAGCTGATCACCGCACCGGTCGGGTCCGTGATCGAGACGATGGTGTTGTTGAAGGTGCTCTTGATGTGCGCTTGTCCGTGCGCAACATTCTTCTTTTCCTTGCGCCGCACCTTCTTGACGGCGCCAGCGCGAGACTTGGGTGGCATAGCTGTTGTGGTCTCCTAGCGACGCTTACTTCTTCCCGGCCTTCTTCTTGCCGGCGACCGTCTTCTTCGGTCCCTTGCGGGTACGGGCGTTGGTCTTCGTCCGCTGCCCGTTCAACGGGAGGTGGCGGCGGTGCCGCGTCCCCTCGTAGCAACCGATCTCGATCTTCCGGCGGATGTCGGCCGCGACCTCGCGGCGCAGGTCACCCTCGACCCGAAAATTGTTCTCGATGTACTCGCGGAGCTTCGCGAGCTGGTCATCGTCGAGATCCTTCGCGCGCGCGTCGAACGAGATGTCCGTCGCCGTCAGGATCTCCTGGGAGCGGCTGCGGCCGATCCCGAAGATGTAGGTCAGCGCGACCTCCATGCGCTTGTCACGCGGGAGGTCGACACCGGTGATCCTTGCCATGTAGGCAGGTCTCCTTCGTGTCGTTCCAGGTCTGCAACCCCTGCCGCCTCCACACCGCATCCGGCGTGAAGCCCCGGCCTGGAACCGGAGGTGGACCGGCTCACTCACGAGCCGGCAGGCGAGGGGAGTTCCCTTGGATTGTCAGTACGGCTACATGTCCGCGACGGACGCGATCAGCCCTGGCGCTGCTTGTGGCGCTGGTTGTCGCAAATGACCAGGACCCGCCCATGACGACGGATGATCTGGCACTTGTCGCAGATCTTCTTCACACTAGGTTGGACCTTCACGGTCGTGCTCTCCTGCTCGGACGCGTGCCCGGTCTCCCGGACACCGTGGAGGTCACTTGTAGCGGTAGACGATGCGCCCACGGGAAAGGTCGTAGGGCGAGAGCTCCACGACGACCCGGTCCTCGGGCAGGATGCGGATGTAGTGCTGACGCATCTTGCCACTGATGTGCGCGAGGACCTTGTGCCCGTTCTCCAACTCGACGCGGAACATCGCGTTGGGGAGCGGCTCGATCACGCGACCCTCGACCTCAATGGCCCCGTCTTTTTTGCCCATGTCCTCCGCGTTTCGTGACGGTGACGGTTGGTAAGGCTTGCGCCTTCGGCCACCCGACCCGGAGACTTCCCTCCAGGACCGGCGACGGACGCGCTCCGGTCGGCCCGAACTGCCCTGAGTGTGCGGTGAACCGCGAGACGCCCGTGGGACGGCCCGGCCGATGAGTCCGATGACGAACTCCCCGGAATGCCCCCTGCGAGCACAAGGCACGACGAACCGGCGCGATGAGTGCGCCGTTGCTCCACTGTACGCGCAGGCCGATTCGGGCTTCATCCGGGGGCTGGACAACGTCCCTGGTCGGCGGGCCGGTCCGGATTCGGCGCTCGCGCGCGATCCACCCCGGCGCCGGGCCCCTCACGCGGAGCGGGCGCGTCAACGCGGTGGGTGCGCGCGCATCGACGGTGGGTGAACGGGCGGGAGCGAGTGTGAGCAGACCTCCACCGCACCCCCCACTCGGGTGGTTGCGGCACCGCTCGCGGGCTGTCTACGTTCGATCTCACCCGTCGGCGCGACGATGATGTCGACCGGCGCGGTTGCGGAAAGCCCCGGCGACTCGGATTCGCCCAGCGCTCCGTCCGAGGAACCCGCGAGCAGCTCCGGTTCCGGCGCCAACGCAGCCACCCGTTCCGACCGCTGATCCGCGCTTCGAGGAGAGCAGTGACCGCGCAACAGGACCACACATCCGCCGCCCGGAAGCCGTCGCCCGGACCGGTGGGCAGGCTCGCCGAATACCGCACGTTCCTCACCAGTGCCGTGCGCAATCCGCGGGAGGTCGGTGCGGCCACCCCCACCTCGGCCGCCGTCGCGGCGACCGTCGCGCAGGTGGTGCCCACCACCGGCACGCCCGTCGTGCTGGAGCTCGGCCCCGGCACCGGCTCGCTCAGCGGCGGCATCCACGAGCGGCTGCCCGCGGGGGCCCGGCACATCGGCATCGAGCTCGTCGACGAGATGGTGGAGCACCTGCGGGCGCACGCGCCGTGGATGGAGCTCGTGCACGGCGACGCCGGTGACCTGGTCCCGCTGCTGGCCGAGCGGGGCGTCGACCGGGTGGACGCGGTGATCAGCAGCATCCCGTGGTCGCTGCTCCCCGACGACGAACAGGACCGCGTCCTCGGCGAGGTCACCAAGGTGCTCGCCCCGCACGGCGCGTTCACCGCGCTCACCTACCTGCCCGCGGAGCACAACCCCGGCGGCAAGCGGTTCCGCACCCGCCTGGCCACCACGTTCGACGAGGTGCTCACGCACACGACGTGGCGCAACTTCCCGCCGATCCTGCATTACATCTGCCGGCGCCCGTTGC
Source organism: Saccharopolyspora sp. NPDC002578 (assembly GCF_053592695.1). Lineage (NCBI taxonomy): Bacteria > Bacillati > Actinomycetota > Actinomycetes > Pseudonocardiales > Pseudonocardiaceae > Saccharopolyspora > Saccharopolyspora sp. NPDC002578. The sequence continues at coordinate 21,254 of NZ_JBSFWJ010000040.1, forward strand.
ACTGACGAAACGCCGTTCGATCTTGTGCTGCGGCGGGATCGGAGCGCTTTTCGCTTCGAGATCAATTCTTCGAGCGGCCGCGACCCCGATAGCGGACCTCGTGAGCAGAGCACCGAGAACCTTCGGTGCTCTCGCCCGAGCACTGGTCAGCGACGCGGCCATCGCCAGAACGACGATCCGGAAATGCCCCGAAAAGGATCTCCGTGCCCTTTGGGGCAGATCCGGGCGATTTCCCGCTCACGGCATCCGGGACCGCCGGATTCCGGGGGCGGGCCGTTACGGTTCTCCAGGACCTCTCTTCCGATCCTGGAGCGCCGAGTGAGCAAGCAAGCCAAGCTGCGCGAGTACCGCACCTTCGTCACGCGCGCCGTCCGGCAGCCCGGCACCGTGGGTGCCGTGCTCCCCACCTCCGAGCACGTCGCGAGAGCGGTCGCGGAGGTCGTCCCGGCCAGCGGCACGCCGACGGTGCTCGAACTCGGGCCGGGCACCGGTGCGCTCAGCGGGGCGTTGCGCGAACGGCTGCCCGACGGCTCCGACCACTTGGCCGTGGAGATCGACCCGGAGCTGGTGCGGTACCTCAACTCCACGAAGCCCTGGCTGGAGGTCATCGAAGGCGATGCCCGGCACCTCGTCGAACTGCTCGCCGCGGCGAACCGCACCCAGGTGGACGCGGTCATCAGCAGCATCCCGTGGACGCTGCTGCCCGCCGACCAGCAACGCGCCTTGCTGCGCGAGGTCTCGAAGGTGCTGACGAAGGAAGGCGTGTTCACCACGGTCACCTACGTGACGACGTTGTGGCGGGCGAACACGATCGCCTTCACCGAGATCCTGCGGGAGACCTTCGAGGAAGTGCTGCCGCGCAGCACGGTGTGGCGCAACGTCCCGCCCGCCCGCGTGTACGTCTGCCGCCGCCCGCGGCACTGACCCCCGCACGACGAATGCCTCATCCGGACGGCTCTCGCCGCCGGATGAGGCATTCGCGTCAGAGGTGTTCTCACGCCGGGCTAGGGGCTCGGCTCACTGCTCCGGAGCGGTGAGGACCCAGGGCCCGTCTTCGGTGATCGCGACGGTGTGCTCCCAGTGCGCCGCGCGGGAACCGTCGAAGGTGACCACGGTCCACTCGTCGTCCAGTTCCACGGTGTCCACCGAGCCGAGCGTCAGCATCGGCTCGACCGCCAACGCCATGCCGACCCGCAGCTTCGGGCCGCGACCGGGCTTGCCGAGGTTCGGCAGGAACGGCTCCATGTGCATCTCGGTGCCGATGCCGTGGCCGCCGTACTCGGCGATGATCCCGTAGTCGATGCCGTCGGACTTGCCCGCCGCCTGCGCCGCGGTCTGCACGGCGTGCGAGATGTCGGTCAGGTGCGCTCCGGCCTGCGCCCGCTGCAACCCGGCCCACATGGCCTGGCGCGTCGCGTCGGACAGCGCCTGGTCGCGCTCGCTGACCGCGCCGATCGACAGGGTGACGGCGGAGTCCCCGTGCCAGCCTTCGAGGATGGCCCCGCAGTCCACCGACAGCAGGTCGCCGTCGGCGAGCACCTCGGACTTCGACGGGATGCCGTGCACGACCTTCTCGTTCACCGACGCGCAGATCGACGCCGGGAAGCCGTGGTAGCCCTGGAAGGACGGGACGGCACCGGCGTCCCGGATCACCTGCTCGGCGACCTCGTCGAGCTCACCGGTGCTGACACCGGGTTCGGCCTTCGCGGAGACCGCGGCGAGCGCGCTGGCCACGACCAGCCCCGCCGCCCGCATCGCCTCGATCTCGCCGACCGATTTGAGCTCGATGCCCTTGCCTCGCCGAAACACCCGTGTTCCCGTCCGTTCCTCAGGTCTGGTGCGCGCCCGTCAGGCCTTCTTCTGGCCCAACGCGTCGAGCGCGCGGTCGGTGATGTCCTCGACCGAGCCGAGTGCGTCGATCTTGACGACCTTGGCCCGGTAGTAGTCCAGCAGCGGTTCGGTCTCCGAGTGGTAGACGGCGAGCCTGCGCCGGATCACGTCCTCGGTGTCGTCCGACCGGCCGCGGTCGAGCATGCGGCGCACGAGCTCTTCCTCGGGCACGTCGAACTGGACGACGGCGGTGAGCTCCATGCCGTTGTCGGCCAGGATTTCGCCGAGCACGTCGGCCTGCGGCGTCGTCCGCGGGAATCCGTCGAGCAGGAACCCGTCCTGCGCGTCCGGCTCCGCCAGCCGCTCGCGAACCATCTCGTTGGTGACCTCGTCGGGAACCAGTTCGCCCGCGTCCATGTAGGACTTGGCCTTCTGCCCGAGTGGCGTGGAATTCCCGATGTTCGCGCGGAACAGGTCGCCGGTGGAGATGTGCGGAACGGCGAGCCGTTCGCCCAGCACGGCCGCTTGGGTGCCCTTGCCCGCACCAGGCGGGCCGACGAGAACCAATCGCACCAAGGGTCTGCCTCCGAATCATTGCGGTGGTCTGCAGCCACCTTCGTCGAGCGCTCCGCACTCACCCCGTGGAGTGCGGATGCTGATCGCCGCGCGCGTTGCCCGGCGGGATCGACGCTCGGCGGGCCGCCCTGGTATCAGCCCAGGCCAGGGCCACGCCGAACGTCGCCACGGACGAACACCATAATGCACGCGCTATGCGGAACGCCGATGAGCTTCCGCGATGCGAAACAATGAGTCCGCCATCCGTACTCGGGGAGTTTACCGGAGGAAACCCTCGTAGTTCCGCTGCGTGAGTTGGCTCTCGATCTGCTTCACGGTGTCCAAGCCGACGTTGACCATGATCAACACCGCCGTGCCGCCGAACGGGAAGTTCTGGTTCCCGCCCTGGCCCGTCAGGCCCAGGAAGAAGTTCGGCAGGATCGCGATGATGCCCAGGTACAACGAGCCGGGCAGCGTGATGCGGGACAGCACGAAGCTCAGGTACTCGGCGGTCGGCCGACCAGGCCTGATGCCGGGGATGAAGCCGCCGAACTTCTTCATCTCGTCAGCCCGTTCCTCCGGGTTGAACGTGATGGAGACGTAGAAGTAGGCGAAGAAGATGATCATCGCCATGTACAGCAGGATGTGCACCCAGCTGGACGGGTCGACGATGTAGGTCTGGATGAACCGCGCCCACCAGGAGTCCTGGTTGCCCGCGAGCTGCCCGAGCAGCTGCGGCAGGTACAGCAGCGAGGAACCGAAGATCACCGGGATGACACCGGCCTGGTTCACCTTCAGCGGCAGGTACGTCGACGTCCCGCCGTACATCCGGCGACCGATCATGCGCTTCGCGTACTGCACCGGGATCCGGCGCTGCGCCTGCTCGATGAAGACCACCGTGGCGATGATCGCCACCGCGAACAGGCAGACCACGGTGAACACCAGGCCGCCGTGCGTCTGCAGGATCTTGCCGCCCTCAGCGGGGATCCGGGCCGCGATCGAGGTGAAGATGAGCAGCGACATGCCGTTGCCGACACCGCGCTCGGTGATCAGCTCACCCATCCACATCAGCAGCGCGGCGCCCGCCGTCATCACGACCACGATGGTGATGAGGTTCAGCACCGAGCTGTCCGGGATGACGTCCGCGGAGCAGTCGGGGAACAGCTGGCCGCGCTCGGCGAGCGCGACGATGCCCGTCGCCTGCAGCACCGCGAGCGCGATCGCCAGGTAGCGGGTGTACTGCGTCAGCTTCGCCTGGCCGGACTGCCCTTCCTTCTTCAACTGCTCGAAGCGAGGAATGACCACCTGGAGCAGCTGGATGATGATGCTCGCGGTGATGTAGGGCATGATGCCCAGCGACAACACCGACAGCTGCAACAGCGCGCCACCGCTGAACAGGTTCAACAGCGAGAAGACACTCTGACTGCCCTGCAGTTCCTGATAGCACTGCTGGACGTTCGGGTACGAAACCCCCGGAGAGGGAATCGTGGCGCCGAGCCGGTACAGCACGACCATGCCCAGTGTGAACAGGATCTTGCGGCGCAGGTCCGGCGTCGCCAGAGCCGAGCGGAAGGCGCCGAGCACGCGAACCTCCTGGTGCGCAAGCCGGGGTTACCGGCCGAACGATGGCCGGCTTCCCAAATCCTCGTACGCGGGGCCGGCACGGCTGGAAAATCCACAGCACCGTGCTCGGCACGGTGCTGCCTGGGCGACTCTAGCAGGTCGCCGAATACGCTCCGTCAGTCGGCGGTGATCCGCCGCACCCTCCCGGTCACAGCACCGGGAAGAGGGTTCGCCGACGGGAGCGCGGCCGGCGCGGCCCTCCCGGTCCACCGACCGGTCCGACCTGCGCACGACCCGCCGCGGGGCCTCCCGGCAGTGCGCCGGAAGGCCCCGCGGATCCGCGGATCAGCCGCAGTTGGCCGACTTCTCCTCGTCGGTCATCGGGCTGGTGTCCTGGGTGATCGTGCTCTCCTGGGAATCGGCGGGGCCGGTGACCTCCATCGGCACGTACCAGATGTAGTGGTCGTAGAACTTGTCCTCGAAGTGCAGCTCGTAGGTGCCCTTGACCTTCTGCATCTTCGGCCCGTGGAAGACCCGCCCGGCGTCACCGGGATTGACGTCGATGTTCGTCGTCTGGGTCTCGGTGTGGGATTCCTTCCACTCGTGGCCGTAGCTGGCCTTGAAGGTCACCTTGAACACCTCGCCGAACGAGGTCGACATCGACAGCCCGAGGCTGTTGCTCTCGGAGGTGGTGTCCGACCAGGACACCCCCATCCGCTGCGGCAGCTCGGTGCAGTTGAACGTGGGGCTGCCGACGAGCTCGGAGGTGTTCTGGAAGTACTCCGGCTCCCCCTCCGGGTGGAACACGCAGCTGTCGGTGCCGTTGTCGCACTTCTCCAGCAGTTCGCGCGCGGTGGGTTCGTCGGCCGCGGAGGCGGGCGGGACGACCAGCAGTCCTGCCACGGCGGCCGTGGCGGCGGCGGTGGCGATGCGGTGGATCATCGGTGGACCTCTCTTTCGGCGGCGGACCCGGACGGCGCCGCCGAGGCGTTCAAGGACGGGGAGCACTTCCAGAGCACCGGGCTCATCACGGGCACCGGGCTCATCACGGGCACTGGGCTCATCACGGGCACTGGGCTCGTCACGGGCACTGGGAGATCTCTTCCTCCGTCATGTCCCGCACGTGCTGGCTGACCGCGCTGGTCGGGTCCGGCGCCGGGCCCGTGACCTCCATCGGCACGTACCAGATGTAGTGGTCGTAGAACTTGTCCTCGAAGTGCAGCTCGTAGGTGCCCTTCACCTTCTGCATCTGCGCCGCGCGCTCGACCGAACCCACCTGGTTCGGCTCGGTGTCCACGTTCGTCGTCTGGGATTCGGTGTGCGACTCCTCCCAGGTGTGCTCGTAGCTCTGCTCGTAGGCGATGGAGAAGACCTTGCCGAACCCGGCCTCCGTGGTCATCGACATGCCGACGCTGTTGCTCTGCGAGGTCGTGTCCGACCACTCCACCGAGGAGCGCTGGATCCCGTCGGTGCAGTTGTAGACCGGGTCACCGACGGTGTGCGCCTCATCGGTGTAGTACTCCGGCTGGCCTTCCGGGTGGAACACGCAGCTGTCGGTGCCGTTGTCGCACTTCTCCATGAGTTCGCGGACCGTCGGCTCGTCCGCGGCGGCGGCCGACGGCGCGAAGGCCATCGCTGCCAGCGAGAACGCCGAGACGAGGACCGCGCTGGATCGACGTGGGGACATGAGGGCTCTCCTCGATGTTGGGCGGCGCCGGTTCGGTGCCGCGCTCGGCGACCGCTCAGCTGAGTCCGACGGACTGGGTGCGGTCGTTGATCAGGTCACCGACGTAGGCGGTGTTCTCCTTGAACGGCCCGTCGCGGTCGCCGCCGAGGTTCGGCTCCGGGTACAGCCAGATCCAGCAGTTCGCCCACGGCTGCACCGAGGTGACCCGGTCCTTCCAGTCGTCCGGCAGGTCGATCTGGTACTCGACCTTGCCGTCCTTCTCGCACAGCCCGGCGCCGTAGATCGTGAAGCTGTCCCCGCCGTAGTTCTCCTCGTCGAACAAGGTCCCCTGCACGACCTCGCCGTCCCGCGTGCTCGCCACCTCCGACCGGGCGCTGCCGGTGGCCTCGGCGAGGGTGTCGAAGCAGCGCTGCTGGCCGGTGCCCGCGTCGAAGGCGCAGTGCCGCGCCGGGCTCGCCTCGGCCGCCGCGGCACCGGCGATTCCGGGAACGGTGGCCGCCAGCAGGGACATCGCCGCGATCGGCAGTCCGGCTCGTAGCGTTCGACGCCGCATACCTGCTCCTCATAATTGATTCCGAAGGAGTGCTCGGGAGCACTGGTCCGAACAACTTAAACGCGCATCGGAATGGCCAGTACCTGCGAATGGGAGCGCTTCCATTCGGCGGAACGGCGGCGATTGCTCACACTTTTCGCTGCGCCCGGACGGCTCAGCCCCACTGCTCCACCGCACCCCGGCCGACCTCACGCGCCACCGGCGACCGGAACGGAACACCAGGTCACCAAGGCCCTTCGCGGAGCAAGGCGCGTCCGATCGGCCACGAGCACCTGCCGAGCAGCCACCCGGCGCGCGCCGATTCAGATCAGTTCCGGTTCACCGCAGCAGAACTCAGCGTTCACATATACCTGAGCCGAATCGAAAAACGCCGGACGAGAACCGGAAAATCGGCCGGAAAACGCGTTATCAGCGATAACGGCGAAAGCCGGGAATCAACTTCGAGCCGAGGCGTTGTCCAGTGCCGATGCCCGGATGTCGCCCAGCACGCCTCGACCGGGCGGCGGCGAGCTTTCCCGGGAAACCACGCAAGCACCGCTAACACGACCCGGACATGCGAAAGGGCCGGCCGACCCGAAGGTCGACCGGCCCTTTCGACCGGAATCACCGGAGCGTTCAGCTCTCCAGCTTGGTAGCCGAACCGCCCGCGGCAGTGATCTTCTCCTGCGCGCTGCCGGTGAAGGCGTGCGCGGTGACGTCCAGCTTGACGCCCTCCAGCTCACCACCACCGAGAACCTTGACCAGCTCGCCCTTGTTGGCGAGTCCGGCCGAGATCAGCTCGTCGATGCCGACGGTGCCACCGTTCGGGAACGCAGCGGCCAGGCGGCCGAGGTTCACGCCTTGGTACTCCACCCGGTTGCGGTTCTTGAAGCCGCGAAGCTTCGGGAGCCGCATCTGGATCGGCATCTGCCCGCCTTCGAAGCGCGGGGAGACGGTCTTGCGAGCCTTGGTGCCCTTGGTACCGCGGCCCGCGGTCTTGCCCTTGGAGCCCTCACCGCGGCCGACCCGGATCTTGTCCCGGTTCGAACCCGGCGCGGGGCGCAGGTCGTGAATCTTGATGACCATGCTCAGTCCACCTCCTCAACCGTCACCAGGTGGTGCACGGCCTTGACCAGGCCACGCGTGTTCGCGTCATCAGGGCGAACCACGGTCTGGCGGATCTTGCGCAGGCCGAGGGTGCGCATGCTGTCGCGCTGGTTGCTCTTCGTGCCCACCAGACCACGGGTCTGGGTGATCTTCAGCTGTGCCACGTCACGCCCCCTGACCGGCACGCGCACGCAGCATGAACGCGGGAGCCACGTCTTCCAGCGGCAGACCGCGGCGGGCCGCGACCTCCTCCGGACGCTGCAGGCTCTTGAGCGCCGCCACCGTGGCGTGCACGATGTTGATCGGGTTGTCGCTGCCCAGCGACTTGCTCAGCACGTCGTGCACGCCGGCGCCTTCCAGCACCGCGCGCACCGGGCCGCCGGCGATGACACCGGTACCGGCGCTGGCCGGACGCAGCATGACGACGCCGGCGGCGTCCTCACCCTGGACCGGGTGCGTGATCGTGCCGCCGAGGCGGGGGACGCGGAAGAAGTTCTTCTTCGCCTCCTCCACGCCCTTGGCGATCGCCGCGGGCACTTCCTTGGCCTTGCCGTAACCGACACCGACCATGCCGTCGGTGTCACCGACGACCACGAGCGCGGTGAAGCTGAACCGCCGGCCGCCCTTGACGACCTTCGCGACGCGGTTGATCGTCACGACACGCTCGAACTGCATGCTCTTCTCTTGGGCCGCCCCGCCACGGCCACCGTCGCGGCGGTCCCGGCGGTCTTTGCCGCCGGACTCCGAACCGCCGTCACGCCGAGTGCGTCCAGGCATCAGGCGTCCCTCTCGATCGTTGTCATCTCAGTCGTACGCATGTCAGAACTCCAGGCCGCCGTCACGGGCGGCGTCGGCCAGCGCCGCGACCCGGCCGTGGTAGGCGTTGCCACCCCGGTCGAACACGACCTTCTCGACACCGGCGTCCTTGGCACGGGCGGCGACGAGCTCGCCGACCTTGGTCGCCTTGGCCTTCTTGTCGCCCTCGAGGGTGCGCAGGTCGGCTTCCATGCTGGAGGCCGACGCCAGCGTGTGACCCGCGACGTCGTCGATGACCTGCGCGACGATGTGCCGCGTGGACCGGGTCACGACCAGGCGCGGACGCGCCGGCGTGCCGCTGATCTTCTTCCGGAGCCGGAAGTGGCGGTTCGCGCGGGCGATCCGACGCACGGTCGAGATGTCCTTGCCCACGGGCTTGCGCTTCGTAGCAGTGGTTGTCTCGCTCATGGTCACTTACCCGTCTTTCCGACCTTGCGGCGGATGGCTTCGCCGGCGTAACGCACGCCCTTGCCCTTGTACGGGTCGGGACGGCGCAGCTTGCGGATCCTCGCGGCGATCTCGCCGACCAACTGCTTGTCGATGCCCTTGACCGACAGCTTGGTCGCACCCTCGGTCGCGAACTCGATGCCCTTCGGGGGCTCGATCACGATGGGGTGGCTGTAGCCCAAGGAGAACTCGAGGTTCGCGCCCTTGAGCAGCACCCGGTAACCCACGCCGTGGATTTCCAGGTCCTTCTGGTAGCCCTTGCTGACGCCGAGCACCATGTTGTTGACCAGGCTGCGCGACAGACCGTGCAGCGAGCGGCTCTCGCGCTCGTCGTCCGGCCGCTTGACCAGGACCGACCCGTCTTCGTCCTTCTCAACGGTGATCGGCTCGGCGATGTTCTGCTCCAAGGTGCCCTTGGGGCCCTTGACCGTCACCGCCTGCCCGTCGATGGTGACCTCGACACCGGAGGGCACGGTGATCGGAAGCTTCCCGATACGCGACATGCTCCTCCTCCCTTACCAAACGTAGGCGAGGACTTCCCCGCCCACGCCCTGCTTGATGGCCTGCCGGTCGGTCACCAGACCACCGGACGTGGAAATGATCGCGATGCCCAGGCCGCCGAGAACCTTCGGCAGGTTCGTGGACTTCGCGTAGACCCGCAGACCGGGCTTGGAGACCCGCCGCAGGCCGGCGATGCTGCGTTCCCGGTTCGGGCCGTACTTGAGCTCGACGACCAGGTTCTGGCCCTTCTCGCCCTGCTCGGCACGGGAACCCGTCACGTAACCCTCGCGCTTGAGGATTTCGGCGATGTTCGCCTTGAGCTTCGAATGCGGCATCACGACCTCGTCGTGATACGCCGAACTTCCATTCCGCAGACGCGTCAGCATGTCTGCGATGGGGTCGGTCATCGTCATGTGACCTGGTCCACCTTTCTCACCCGGTTCCGACGGGCCCGGACGCGTCCCGCACAGCGGGAGGTCTGGATCCTGGCCTAGGCGAAGTCGGATGCCTGCCGGACGGGCAGGCTCATGTCAGCGGCACGCACGCGCGCCACCCGCCGAAGCGGGTAAAAGCCCTGGTGGTGCCCGCCGAGCGTACCCGTGACCGGGTATCGCCCAGCGGGCGGGCACTCACCAGGAAGACTTGCTCACGCCCGGCAGCTCGCCGGCGTGCGCCATCTCGCGGAAGCACACGCGGCACAGGCCGAACTTGCGGAACACCGACCGCGGACGCCCGCAGCGCTGGCAGCGGGTGTAGCCGCGCACCTTGAACTTCGGCTTGCGCGCGGCCTTGTTGATCAGCGCCTTCTTGGCCATCGGCTCAGTTCTCCTTGTTTCGACGCCCTGCGATACCCGACATCACTGCTCCTTGAACGGGAAGCCCAGGTGGCGCAGCAGCCGCCGGCCTTCCTCATTGGTGGTGGCCGTGGTCACCACTGTGATGTCCATACCGCGGGGACGGTCGATCGAGTCGGGGTCGATCTCGTGGAACATCGACTGCTCGTTGAGCCCGAAGGTGTAGTTGCCGTTGCCGTCGAACTGCTTCGGCGACAGGCCGCGGAAGTCACGGATGCGCGGCAGCGCGATCGTGACCAGGCGGTCGACGAACTCCCACATGCGGTCGCCGCGCAGCGTGACGCGCGCACCGATCGGCATGCCTTCGCGCAGCTTGAACTGAGCGATGGACTTGCGGGCCCGGCGGATCTCGGGGCGCTGACCGGTGATCGTGGTCAGGTCGCGGACCGCGCCTTCGATGAGCTTGCTGTCCCGCGCCGCGTCACCGACACCCATGTTGACGACGACCTTGACCACGCCGGGGACCAGCATGGCGTTCGAGTACTCGAACTCCTCGTGCAGGGCCTTGCGGATCTCGTCGCGGTACCGGGTCTTGAGCCGGGGGACGATCTTCTCCGTGGTGGTCATGATCAGATGTCCTTCCCGTTGCGGCGGGACACGCGAACCTTCTTGCCGTCCTCGCCGAACCGGTAGCCCACACGCGTGGGAGTGCCGTCGGAGTCGACCACCATCACGTTGCTCACGTGAATCGGCGCCTCCTGGGTGACGATTCCGCCGGACTGCGCACCACGCTCGGTCCGGGAGACCTTGGTGTGCTTCTTGATCCGGTTCACGCCTTCGACCAGGACCCGCTCACGCTGCGGGTAGGCCTCGATGACCTTGCCGCGAGCGCCCTTGTCCTTGCCGGAGATCACGACGACGGTGTCGCCCTTCTTGATCTTCATCACAGCACCTCCGGCGCGAGCGAAATGATCTTCATGTACTTCTTGTCGCGCAGCTCGCGCCCGACCGGGCCGAAGATGCGGGTCCCACGGGGACCACCGTCGGTCTTGAGCAGCACCGCGGCGTTCTCGTCGAACCGGATGTAGGAACCATCCGCGCGGCGCTTTTCCTTCTTCTGCCGGACGATGACGGCCTTGACCACATCGCCCTTCTTCACGCCGGCACCCGGAATTGCTTCCTTGACGGTGGCGACGATGACGTCACCGATACCCGCGTAACGCCGACCAGAACCACCGAGGACCCGGATCGTGAGGATCTCCTTGGCCCCAGTGTTGTCGGCGACACGCAGTCGCGACTCCTGCTGGATCACGTCTGACTCCTGACCCTAAGTGCCCGCACCCTGCGCGCGGACACACTCTGGCGCGCCAAATTTCCGACTTGACGCGCGCGGTCATCACCGGCAGCGGGCCGGACGCCGACATACCGGCGCCCGGCCCGCTTTCGATGTCCTACTTGGCCTTCTCCACGACCTCGACGAGGCGCCAGCGCTTCGTCGCGGACAGCGGCCGGGTCTCCATCAGGAGCACGCGGTCGCCGACACCGGCCGTGTTGGCCTCGTCGTGCGCCTTGACCTTGGTGGTCTGGCGCATGACCTTGCTGTAGAGAGCGTGCTTCTTGCGGTCCTCCAGCGACACCACGATCGTCTTGTCCATCTTGTCGGACACGACGTATCCCTCGCGGGTCTTGCGGTAGTTCCGCGCCACGCTCTGTTCCTCTGCCTGGCTGCTCATGCCGCGCCCTCCTCGGTCGCGTCAGGGGACACCGTCAGGCCGAGCTCGCGCTCGCGCATGATGGTGTAGATCCGGGCGATGTCCCTGCGGACCACGCGCAACCGGCGGTTGTTCTCCAACTGCCCGGTCGCCATCTGGAAGCGAAGGTTGAACAGCTCTTCCTTCGACTCCCGGACCTTGGCCACCAGTTCCTCGTCGCCCAGCTCCCGGAGCTCACCAGCGGTGACACCAGCCGCCATCAGAAGTCACCACCCTCGCGGGACACGATCTTGCACTTCATCGGCAGCTTGTGCGCCGCGCGGGTCAGCGCTTCGACGGCCGTCTTCTTGTTCGGGAAGTTCAGCTCGAACATGACGCGGCCCGGCTTGACGTTCGCGACCCAGGACTCGGGCGAGCCCTTACCGGAACCCTGACGGGTCTCGGCCGGCTTCTTCGTCAGCGGGCGGTCCGGGAAGATGTTGATCCAGACCTTGCCACCACGCTTGACGTGCCGGGTGATCGCGATACGCGCCGACTCGATCTGACGGTTGGTCACGTAGCCGTGCTCGACCGCCTGGATGCCGTACTCGCCGAAGTTGATGCGGGTGCCGCCCTTGGCGAAGCCACTGCGCTTCGGTGCGTGGCTCTTGCGCCACTTCACCCTGCGTGGGACCAGCACTGCTCAGCCCTCCGTCTTCTGATCGGCCTGCGGCTCGGCCACGGCCGGAGCGTTGGCAGCGGCCACGTCGCCCGCGGTCTGCGCCTGCTCCGAGCTCTCCGCCGAACCGCCCTTGGCTGCGGCGCGACCGGCCTCGGTGCCACCGGCACCGGTGGTGCCCGAAGCTCCGGAACGACGACGGCCACCGCGGTCGGAACGGCCACCGCGGTCGCCGCGCTCGCCACGTCCGCCGCCGCCCTCGCCGCGAGGCGCGCGCACCTCGGACTCCTGCTGCTTCTGCTTCAGGCCGCCGACCAGCTCACCCTTGTAGATCCACACCTTGACGCCGATGCGCCCGAACGTGGTGCGGGCCTCGAAGAAGCCGTAGTCGATGTCCGCGCGCAGCGTGTGCAGCGGGACACGACCCTCGCGGTAGAACTCCGAGCGGGACATCTCGGCCCCGCCCAGACGGCCACCGCACTGCACCCGGATGCCCTTGACCTGCGGCGAGCGCATGGCCGACTGGATGGCCTTGCGCATCGCGCGCCGGAAGGACACGCGGTTGGACAGCTGCTCGGCCACGCCCTGCGCGACGAGCTGCGCGTCGGCCTCGGAGTTCTTGACTTCGAGGATGTTGAGCTGGACCTGCTTGCCGGTCAGCTTCTCCAGCGAACCGCGGATGCGGTCCGCTTCGGCACCACGACGGCCGATGACGATGCCCGGCCGGGCGGTGTGAATGTCCACCCGGACCCGCTCGCGGGTGCGCTCGATCTCCACTTTGGAGATCCCTGCGCGCTCCATACCGCGAGAGAGCCGACGGCGGATCTTGACGTCCTCCGCAACGTATTCCGCGTACTGCTTGTCGGCGTACCACCGGGACTTCCAGTCCGTGGTGATGCCGAGTCGGAAGCCGTGCGGGTTGATCTTCTGACCCACTACCGGGCACTCCCCTTCTGGCTCTTCGTCTTACCGGCCGCCTTCGGCCGCGACTCCACCTCGATGGTGATGTGCGCGGTCCGCTTGCGGATCCGGTACGCACGGCCCTGGGCACGGGGCTGGAACCGCTTCAGCGTCGGTCCCTCGTCCACGTACGCCCGGTGCACCCACAGGGTGTCGGGGTCGAGCGACTGGTTGTTCTGCGCGTTGGCGACGGCACTGGCGAGCACCTTCGACACCGGACCGCTGGCGGCCTGCGGCGCGAACTGGAGCACTGCCAGGGCTTCGCTGGCGTTACGGCCCTTGATGAGCTCGACCACGCGACGGGCCTTCATCGGCGTCACGCGGACGAAGCGGGCCCGCGCCACCGCGCGGTTGTCATCCGCCGCGGTGTCGTCGGAACGGGCTGTCATCCTGCTACCCCTTGCTCTTGGTTCGCCCCCGCTCAGCGGCGGCGGGACTTCCGGTCATCCTTGACGTGGCCCTTGAAGGTCCTCGTCGGCGCGAACTCGCCCAGCTTGTGCCCGACCATCGACTCGGTGACGAACACCGGGATGTGCTTGCGACCGTCGTGCACCGCGAAGGTGTGGCCCAGCATGTCCGGGATGATCGTGGACCGGCGGGACCAGGTCTTGATCACGGTCTTCTTGCCCGACTCGTTGAGCGCGTCCACCTTCTTGAGCAGGTGGTCGTCCACGAACGGGCCCTTCTTAAGGCTGCGTGGCATGTGCTACTACCTCCCTGCTCAGCGCTTCTTGCCGGTGCGACGGCGCCGGACGATGAGCTTGTCACTGGGCTTGTTGCGGCGGGTGCGGCCCTCGGGACGACCCTTCGGGTTGACCGGGTGGCGACCACCGGAGGTCTTACCCTCACCGCCACCGTGCGGGTGGTCGACCGGGTTCATGACGACACCGCGGACGGTCGGGCGCTTGCCCTTCCACCGCATGCGGCCGGCCTTGCCCCAGCTGATGTTCGAGTGCTCGGAGTTGCCGACCTCGCCGACCGTGGCGCGGCAGCGCACGTCCACGTTGCGGATCTCGCCCGAAGGCATCCGCAGCTGGGCGTACGGGCCGTCCTTGGCCACCAGCTGGACCCGGGCACCGGCGGACCGCGCGATCTTGGCTCCGCCACCGGGGCGCAGCTCGATCGCGTGGATCACGGTGCCGGTCGGGATGTTGCGCAGCGGGAGGTTGTTGCCGGGCTTGATGTCGGCCCGCGGCCCGCTTTCGACCTTGTCACCCTGCCGGACGCCGTTCGGCGCCACGATGTAGCGCTTCTCGCCGTCCAGGTAGTGCAGCAGCGCGATGCGCGCACTGCGGTTGGGGTCGTACTCGATGTGCGCGACCTTGGCCGGCACACCGTCCTTGTCATTGCGGCGGAAGTCGATGAGGCGGTAGGCCCGCTTGTGGCCGCCGCCCTGGTGCCGCGTCGTGATCTTGCCGTGCGCGTTGCGGCCGCCGCGACCGTGCAGCGGGCGCACCAGCGACTTCTCCGGCTCCGACCGGGTGATCTCGGCGAAGTCGGACACGCTGGAGCCGCGACGGCCCGGCGTCGTCGGCTTGTGCTTGCGAATGCCCATCTCTGTAGAAACCTCGTCCTAATCAGCGCCGGTCAGGCGGCCGGTCCGCCGAAGATCTCGATCGGCTTGCTCTCCGGGGACAGCGTCACGATCGCCCGCTTGGTGTCCTTGCGCTTGCCGTACCCGGTGCGGGTGCGCTTGCGCTTGCCGTTGCGGTTGATCGTGTTCACGTTGGAGACCTTGACGTCGAAGATCTTCTCAACGGCGATCTTGATCTCGGTCTTGTTCGTGCCGGGGCGAACCAGGAACGTGTACTGGCCCTCCTCCAAGAGCGCGTAGCTCTTCTCGGAGATGACCGGCGCCAAGATGATGTCTCGCGGGTCGGGGATCACTGCTGTGCCTCCTCAGCGCTCGCTGCCACGGCTGCTGCCTTGGCGGAGCGGCCCTGCACGGGCCCGGCGACGAACCGCTCGAATGCGGCCTTGCTGAACACCACGTCGTCGTTGACCAGCACGTCGTAGGTGTTGAGCTGACCCGGGTCGATCAGGTGCACGTGCTCGAGGTTGCGCAGGCTCAGCCAGGAGTTGGCCTCCTCCGAGCGGTTCAGCACCACCAGCACCCGCTTCGCCTCGGTCCAGATGCGGACCGCGGACTTGGCGGCCTTGGTCGACGGCGACTCGCCACCGACCACGTGCGTCACGACGTGCAGCTGGCCGGCGCGAGCGCGGTCGGACAGCGCACCGCGCAACGCGGCGGCCTTCATCTTCTTCGGGGTGCGCTGGGTGTAGTCCCGCGGCTGCGGGCCGTGCACCGTGCCACCACCGGTGAACTGGGGAGCCCGGATCGAACCCTGACGGGCGTTACCGGTGCCCTTCTGCCGGTACGGCTTCTTGCCGCCACCGGAGACCTGACCGCGAGTCTTCGTGGAGTGCGTGCCCTGGCGAGCGGCGGCCAGCTGGGCCGTCACCACCTGGTGCATCAGGGCCACGTTGGCCTGCACGTCGAAGATCTCGGCGGGCAGCTCGACACTGCCGTCGGTGGAGCCGTCCGGGGTACGGACGTCCAGCGTCGCGCTCATCACGCACCACCCTTCGCGGGGCTCTTGACCAGAACCAGGCCGCCCTTGGGGCCAGGAACGGCGCCCTTGATCAGCAACAGGCCGGAGTCGCCCTCAACCCGGTGAACCTTGAGGTTCTGGGTGGTGACGCGGTCCGAGCCCATCCGGCCGGACATCTTCATGCCCTTGAAGACGCGACCCGGGGTGGCGCAGCCACCGATCGAGCCCGGCTTCCGGTGCACGGCCTGAGCACCGTGGCTCATCGGCTGGCGGTGGAAGCCGTGCCGCTTGATCGTGCCGGCGAAGCCCTTGCCCTTGCTGGTGCCGACCACGTCGACCACGGTGCCGGCTTCGAACAGCTCGGCGGTGATCTCCTGGCCGACTTCGTACTCACCGGCGTCATTCGTGCGCAGCTCGACGAGGTGGCGGCGCGGGGTGACCCCGGCCTTGGTGAAGTGGCCGGTGCGCGGCTTGTTCACCTTGCGGGGGTCGATGGCGCCGAACGCCAGCTGCACGGCCGAATAGCCGTCCTTGTCGGGGGTACGGATCTGGGTGACCACGTTCGGCCCGGCCTGCACGACGGTCACCGGGACGACCCGGTTGTTCTCGTCGAAGACCTGGGTCATGCCGAGCTTGGTGCCCAGAATCCCCTTGATCTGCCTGTCAGACATCAGTCTTGTTCTCTCCGCACTACGGCCGGCCCGCGAACGAGCCGTCTCACGATGGGCCGACCCTTACTGGATGTTCACGTCGACGCTGGCCGGAAGGTCGATGCGCATCAACGCGTCCACCGTCTTCGGCGTCGGTTCGAGGATGTCGATGAGCCGCTTGTGCGTCCGCATCTCGAAGTGCTCCCGCGAGTCCTTGTACTTGTGCGGAGAGCGGATGACGCAGTAGACGTTCTTCTCCGTCGGCAGCGGCACCGGCCCGACGACCCGAGCGCCGGTGCGCGTCACGGTCTCAACGATCTTGCGCGCGGACGCGTCGATCGCCTCGTGGTCGTAGGCCTTGAGCCGGATGCGGATCTTCTGTCCCGCCATAGTGGCTTGCCGTTCCTCTAGTCTCGTGCCGCCAGTGGTCGGCGCTGCGGCGGTCTTCAGCTCGATGCTGACGACGGCGCTGCGCCCATGGGCTTCGGGTGCCCGTCGCGGCCTGGGCCGGTGAGCTCTCGAACCGGGATTTCTCCCGCCCGTCGAACTCAGCCCTCGGTCCGCCCCTGTTCAGGTTGCTGGTGCCCGGTACACGCGGTCGGGCGTGTCGCCCGCTGCGAACAGACCGGTCCCATCGAACTCCGCCGCTGGGATGGATCACGGAGCTCCCCGAAGGGCACTCCCGAAGACCCGTACACCTCTTGCTGTGCACCCTGCCGGACGGCGACGCGGGAGAACTCCCGGCGCAGCGCCCAGGCCCGGCCGAAACCGGTCCTGCTCCGAAACTCCAGGGCGCGGGGCTTCTCGTGGCGGAGCGGCCGGGACTTCCACTACTAGGCGATGAACGCCTGGGAAACCGGCCGCTCCGAACGAGCAACCCATACAGGATGGCACACGCCGTATGCCAGCCCGAATCGGGGGGTGGTTTTCGGAGTTCGCACCGCGGCGCGGACCCCGGAAACCAGCGAGGGCCTGCCCCTTCAGAGAAGGAGCAGGCCCTCGCGGTGGATCACTTGATGATCTTGGTGACGCGACCCGCGCCGACCGTACGACCACCCTCGCGGATCGCGAAGCGGAGGCCGTCCTCCATCGCGATCGGCTGGATCAGCTGCACCGACATCTCGACGTTGTCGCCCGGCATGACCATCTCGGTGCCCTCGGGGAGGGTCACGACGCCGGTCACGTCGGTGGTGCGGAAGTAGAACTGCGGCCGGTAGTTGTTGAAGAACGGGGTGTGACGGCCACCGTCCTCCTTCGACCGGATGTAGACCTGGCACTCGAACTCGGTGTGCGGGGTCGTGGTCTTCGGCTTGACGACCACCATGCCGCGCTCGACGTCCTCGCGCTTGATGCCGCGCACGAGCAGACCGACGTTGTCACCGGCCTGGCCCTCGTCCAGCAGCTTGCGGAACATCTCGACGCCGGTGACCGTGGTCTTCAGCGCGGTGTCCTTGATGCCGACGAGCTCGACCTCTTCGTTCACCTTGATGACGCCGCGCTCGATCCGACCGGTCACCACGGTGCCGCGGCCGGTGATCGAGAAAGAGTCCTCGACCGGCATCAGGAAGGGCTTGTCGGTCTCGCGCTCCGGGTCCGGAACGTTCTCGTCGACCGCGTCGAGCAGCTGCATGACCTTGTCGGTCCACTCGGGGTCGCCCTCGAGCGCCTTCAGCGCGGAGACGCGGACGACCGGAGCACCGTCGCCGTCGTACTCCTCGCCGGACAGCAGCTCGCGGACCTCCATCTCCACGAGCTCCATGATCTCCTCGTCGTCGACCATGTCGGCCTTGTTCAGCGCGACGAGGATGTAGGGCACACCGACCTGGCGAGCCAGCAGCACGTGCTCACGCGTCTGCGGCATCGGGCCGTCGGTGGCGGCCACCACCAGGATCGCCCCGTCCATCTGGGCGGCACCGGTGATCATGTTCTTCACGTAGTCGGCGTGACCGGGGGCGTCGACGTGCGCGTAGTGACGCTTCTCGGTCTGGTACTCGACGTGCGCGATCTGAATCGTGATACCGCGCTGCTTCTCCTCCGGCGCCTTGTCGATCTCGTCGAACGGCGTGAAGGGGTTCAGCTCCGGGTGCTTCTCGTGCAGCACCTTGGTGATGGCCGCGGTGAGCGTGGTCTTGCCGTGGTCAACGTGACCGATGGTCCCGATGTTGACGTGCGGCTTGTCCCTCTCGAACTTCGCCTTAGCCACTGGATTGTCCTCCTGGACTTAGTTCTCTTTCCGCCGTACGACTAGCCAGTCCCCGCGTTACGCGAAGATTTAGTGCCAGGCGGAGTCCTGTCGGGTTTGGAGGCGGACGGCCGCGGCCCCGATCACGAGGCCGAGCCGGCCGCCGCCGAACTACAGGGAATTACTCGCCCGTAGCCTTCGCGATGATCTCCTTCGCCACGTTCGCGGGAACCTCGGCGTAGGAGTCGAACACCATCGAGTAGTTCGCGCGGCCCTGCGTCTTGGAACGCAGGTCGCCGACATACCCGAACATCTCGGACAGCGGCACCTGCGCCTTGACGACACGCGCACCGCTGCGCTCCTCCATGGCCTGGATCTGGCCACGGCGGGAGTTGAGGTCGCCGATGACATCGCCCATGTAGTCCTCGGGCGTGATCACCTCGACCGCCATCACCGGTTCGAGGATCGCCGGGGAGGCCTTCTGCGCGGCCTCCTTCAGGGCGATGGAACCGGCGACCTTGAACGCCATCTCCGAGGAGTCGACCTCGTGGTACTGGCCGTCCAGCAAGGTCACCTTGACGCCCACCAGCGGGTAGCCGGCCAGCACGCCGTACTGCATGGCGTCCTGCGCGCCCTGGTCCACCGACGGGATGTACTCGCGCGGGACGCGACCACCGGTGACCTTGTTCTGGAACTCGTACGTCGCACTGTCGGCAGTCTGCTCGATCGGCTCGACCGCGATGATGACGCGGGCGAACTGCCCGGAACCACCGGTCTGCTTCTTGTGCGTGTACTCGTACTTCTCGACCGACTTGCGAATCGTCTCGCGGTAGGCCACCTGGGGCTTACCGATGTTCGCCTCGACCCTGAAGTCCGACTTCATCCGGTTGACCAGGACTTCCAGGTGCAGCTCGCCCATGCCGGAGAGGACCGTCTGACCGGTCTCCTCGTCGTGGTGAACGCGGAAGGTCGGGTCCTCCTCGGCGAGCTTCTGGATCGCCGTGGAGAGCTTCTCCTGGTCGGCCTTCGTCTTCGGCTCGACGGCCACGTCGATGACGGGCTCCGGGAAGGTCATCGACTCGAGCACGATCGGCTTCTGCGGATCGCACAGCGTGTCACCGGTGGTGGTCTCCTTGAGACCGACCACGGCGTAGATGTGACCCGCCTGGGCCTCGTCGACCGGGTTCTCCTTGTTGGAGTGCATCTGGAAGAACTTCCCGATGCGCTCCTTGCGCTCACGCGTGGAGTTCATGACCTGCGTGCCCTGCGTGACCTTGCCCGAGTAGACCCGGATGTAGGTCAGCTTCCCGTAGAACGGGTGCACGGCGATCTTGGACACCAGCGCGGCGAAGGGCTCCTCGGTGCTGGGCTTGCGCTCCGCGGTGGTCTCACCGTCGAGCATCAGACCCTGCACCGGCGGCACGTCCAGCGGCGACGGCAGGAAGTCGACGACCGCGTCGAGCATGGGCTGCACGCCCTTGTTCTTGAACGCGGTGCCGCACAGGACCGGGAACGCGGTGCGCTCGACGGTCAGCTTCCGGATGCCGGCCTTGATCTGCTCGGTGGTGAGTTCCTCGCCACCGAAGTAGGCCTCCATCAGAGCCTCGTCGGTCTCGGCGACGGCCTCGACCAGCTGCTCGCGGTACGAGTTCGCGCTCTCGACGAGGTCTTCCGGGATCGGCTCGATCTCGTAGCTCTCGCCCTTCTTCACGTCACCACGCCAGGTCAGCGCCTTCATGCTGACCAGGTCGACGACGCCCTCGAAGTCGGACTCGGTGCCGATGGGCAGCTGAAGCACCAGCGGAGTGGCGTTGAGCCGCTCGCGGATGGTCTTCACGGTGAAGTAGAAGTCCGCACCGAGCTTGTCCATCTTGTTGACGAAGCAGATGCGCGGGACGTCGTACTTGTCCGCCTGCCGCCAGACCTGCTCGGACTGCGGCTCGACACCTTCCTTGCCGTCGAAGACCGCGACGGCGCCATCCAGGACGCGCAGCGAGCGCTCCACCTCGACCGTGAAGTCGACGTGTCCCGGAGTGTCGATGATGTTGATCTGGTTGTCTTCCCAGAAGGTCGTGGTAGCAGCCGAGGTGATCGTGATACCCCGCTTCTGCTCCTCTTCCATCCAGTCCATCGTCGAGGCGCCGTCGTGCGTCTCGCCGAGCTTGTGGTTGATCCCGGTGTAGTACAGGATCCGCTCGGTCGTGGTGGTCTTGCCCGCGTCGATGTGGGCCATAATGCCGATGTTGCGGACCTTCGTGAGGTCCGTCAGCACGTCGCGTGCCACGAGTTTCTTCCCCGTTCCTACAGCAGATGCAAGCCGTCGAATCGGTGTGCCGAGGCGGGCAGGAGCCGACCCGACGTCACCAGCGGTAGTGCGCGAAGGCCTTGTTGGACTCCGCCATCTTGTGCGTGTCTTCGCGCTTCTTGACGCTCGCGCCGAGGCCGTTGCTGGCGTCGAGCAGTTCGTTCATCAGGCGCTCGACCATGGTCTTCTCGCGGCGCTGCCGCGAGTAGGTCACGAGCCAGCGCAGCGCCAGCGTGGTGGAGCGACCGGCGCGGACCTCGATCGGCACCTGGTAGGTCGCGCCACCGACACGGCGGCTGCGGACCTCCAGGGTCGGCTTCACGTTGTCCAGCGCGCGCTTGAGCGTGACCACCGGGTCGGTGCTGTTCTTCTCCCGCGCACCTTCGAGCGCCGCGTACACGATCTTCTCGGCCAACGAGCGCTTGCCGTCGACGAGGACCTTGTTCACCAGCTGGGTGACCAGCGGCGAGGCGTACACGGGATCGGCGTTGAGCGGCCGCTTCGGGGCCGGACCCTTGCGGGGCATCAGCTCTTCTCCTTCTTCGCGCCGTACCGGCTGCGAGCCTGCTTGCGGTTCTTCACACCCTGCGTGTCGGCAGACCCACGGATGATCTTGTACCGCACGCCGGGGAGGTCCTTCACACGGCCGCCGCGAACCAGCACGATCGAGTGCTCCTGGAGGTTGTGCCCCTCACCCGGGATGTAGGCCGTGACCTCGATGCCGCTGGTGAGCTTGACACGAGCGACCTTGCGCAGTGCCGAGTTGGGCTTCTTCGGGGTGGTGGTGTACACGCGGGTGCACACGCCACGCCGCTGCGGGCTCCCCTTGAGCGCCGCAGTCTTGGTCTTGGCGACCTTGTCCTGGCGGCCCTTACGGACCAGCTGCTGGATGGTGGGCATGGACCGGCTTTCTCTTGAGCGTTCGCGTCTTCGTGGTTGCTCTCGCCCGGCGGCGCTCGCAACGTCGGCGTCCGGGCACGTGCCCTGGCGCCGAGCACCTCGCAGGCACTGTTTACTTAGGCCTCCCCCGCACCACGAGGTCGGGCGTGTCGCCCGCTCCTCGGCCTTGCGGCGCTGGTGGTGCCTGCGGGAGCGCACCGACAGGAACGAACCCGATGGTTGTCAGGAGAGTTCCGCACGGCCCATGTCCGCGATCACGACCACCGGAGCGGCCCCTGTTCACGCACGGGCATACGGACCGACCCGATAGCTTTCGGGTCCGATAAACAAAGATACCCGCCCCGTTCTGAGGGGGTCAAAACGGGGTCCCCAAGACCTGCTCGATCTTCCCCGAAGCCGCCGCGGACCGAGCTAGTGGTGTGGTGTTCCCGCCGAGTTTACCCCTGCGAGCAAGAGCCGCAGGCCCGCTCGGGGAGCGCGGAACCCGCCGCACGCGCATCAGAGCTCCGCGAGCCAGCCACCGGCGACGAGCTCGCCGACGGCCTGCGGCAGGAAGT
The DNA here is from genome assembly GCF_053592695.1 of Saccharopolyspora sp. NPDC002578. NCBI lineage: Bacteria > Bacillati > Actinomycetota > Actinomycetes > Pseudonocardiales > Pseudonocardiaceae > Saccharopolyspora > Saccharopolyspora sp. NPDC002578. The sequence continues at coordinate 43,562 of NZ_JBSFWJ010000040.1, forward strand.
AGGCCTGACCGCCGCCGACCTGGCCGTGGTCCGGTCGGATCACTCCGGTCACCACTTCGTAGCCGCCGAGCACCCGGTACCGGCGGTACTCCCCCGGCGCCCGCTCCGGTGGCATCGAGCGGTGCGGCAGCCCCGTGCCGGGCACGAACACGGTGTTGCCGTCGGACGTCCCGAACCGGTCGACCTCGGCGCCGTCGGGCAGCACCACGACGAACCTGTCGTCGTAGTGCGACAGCGGCAGGTCCGGACCGAGCGGTTCGATCGGGCACTCGTAGTCGGCGAGCGGCTCGTCGAGTTCCCGCAGCATCGAGGTCCGGGTCAGCGCCACCGCTCCGATCAGGTGCGCCGCGGCGCCGTGGGCCTCCGCGAAGCGGGACTCGTTGCGCACCTCCCCCTCGTCGAGGCAGAACACCGACCACCAGCCGTCCGGCTCGCGCAGCATGCTCCAGCCGCCTTCGAGGGGTTCGGTGAAGCTGTAGAAGCGCCGGCTGACGCCGAACCTCGCGATGAACCGCCGGGCCACGTCGATCGCGTCCGCGGCGCGCTCGCCGTCCAGGGCGTCCGGGTCAGCGCCCAGCACCAGCGCCTTCGCCTGCTCGGTGGCGTGGTCGGCGACGCGCTCCGGGCAGCGGTGGCCGTTGCGGCGGATGTGGTCGAGGAAGTCGCGCGGCGGCGTGATGTCGTGGGCGTCGAGGTAGTAGGCCGTCGCCAGCGGCCACGCCCAGGTGCCGTCGGTGTGGAACTGCTTGGGCACCGCCGGCGGGCGCCGCGGGTCGATCTCGTCCTCGGAGGTGCTGCGGGCCGACAGGACGACCTCACCTCCCAGCAGGTAGTCGAGGACCAGCTGCTTCTCCAGCCACGGCAGCACCGGCCGGTGCGCCAGCGGGCGCCCGTCGCCGTCCGTTCCGTCGAAGACCTGCGCCATCCGGACCGGCCCGCGCGCTCCCGCGGCGTCGCGGTGGTTCGCGAAGTGCCGCCACGCCTGCACGAGCAGCCACTCCGGCGCCTGGACGCGCGGGAAGTAGCGGAGCTCGTCGAAGGCGGCCTGCGGATCGTCCTCCCCGTCCGCCCACCGGACCTCGGCGTGAGCGGTCTCGAACTCCGGCTCCGCCCCGACGACGGCGGTGCAGCGCGCCGTGGTCCACGCCCCCTGCTCCGGCCGGTACTCGACGGCGCGGCTGCGCTGCAGCGCGTCGACGAGCTCCTGCGGCGGGATCCACGGGTGCCTGCCGTCGTCGGTGACGACGGTCGCCACGACCTCGATGCGGGTGCCGAGCGCCGCGCACTCGACGTGGACCTCCCGCCACCCCGGCGGTCCCAGCCGCGGAACGAGCCCGCGCACCTCGGCGCGCGTGTCCGGGCGTGCGGCCGGTTTCGTCGGCGCACCGTGGGACGCCGAGGAGGGGAAGGGACGGCCAGGCTCGGGCGGCTCGCCCTGGCGCACCAGGACGGCGTCGATCCGCTCGTGCGGGACCGGAGCCTCGACGCCGTCGAGCACCGCCGAGCCCTCCCGCGACTCCAGCAGCGGCACCAGCCGACCTCCGGTCCGGACGCAGGTCCCGGCGATGGGCGTCCCCAGAATCACCTGTTCTCCCCTTCGTGGTTCGCGGCGGCGTCGCGGGTGGACGCCCGCCGCCGAACGATCGTGATCACCATGCCGGGTACCGCCACGTCCACGACGCATCGGTCGGCGCCGACGGGCTGAACTCGGTGAGCGCGTCCCGCGCGAGGGCCTCGACGACGTCGCGCAGTTCCAAGGCCTGCAGCCACTCCGGCGGCAAGGCGTGGATGCCGTGCAGCGCCCCCGCGATGTTGCCGCACACCATCCCCGTCGAGTCCGAGTCCCCCGAGTGGTTCACCGACAGCAGCAGCGCCTCCCGCACACCGCCGGTGGCGAGCACGGCGTAGAGCCCGATCGCGAGCGCCTCCTCACCGACCCAGCCCTGGCCGAGAGCCGCCTCGATCTCCTCCGGGGCGACCGGCCCCCGCTCGGACAGCTCGACTGCCGCGTCCAGGGCCCGCAACTGCTCCTCGTGCCGTGGCCATCGCACCAGCAGGTCCCGAGCCACCCGTACTGCCTCCGGCAACGGCACTTCGCGGATCAGCTGGTGCACGATCACCGCGTGCACCCCCGCCGACAGGAAACCGCTGGGATGGCCGTGGGTGAGCGCGGCGGTCCCGACCGCGGCCCAGAACACCTCGGCCGGATCGTTCGACCACACCGCGACCGGTGCCGCGCGCATGACCCCGCCGCACCCCTTGGAATCATTGATCCGATGCTGCGGCGTGGCGTGCCGGTGCGTCCGCTCGAAGCTCTCCAACGCCCCCAGACAGGTGCCGCCCGGCGCGCGCTGCGCGAACAACGCCGAGTTGGTGATCAACCACCCGTCCGGTACCTGCAAGTGCTGCGCGTAAGGCCCGCCCGCCTGCGCCCACGGACGGCCCTGCGTGTGGAGCCAGCGCTGGTAGGCGTGCTGCACCTCGGGGATCGGATCGTTGTCCACCGGCTTCATCCGCCGCGCCACGTGCGCCCGGATCAGGCCTTCCAACGTGAACAGCATCATCTGCGTGTCATCGGAGACCCGCGCGACGCCGTCCCGCAGCACCGGCCCGGCCAGCCCGCCCTCGCCGTGCTCGCGCCGGATCGTCCCGATGTCCTGGAACTCCACCGCATACCCGAGCGCATCCCCCACCGCCCCGCCGACCAGCGCCCCGATGAAGCGGTCTCGCGGGGAGAGCGGCTCCGGGCGTGCTGCGGACTGCGGGCGGGGGTTCGCAGGGCGGTCATGCTCGTCCCGGATGACCGTCGTGCGCTGCGGAGCATCCGGCGACGCGCCTGTCGTCCACGGGCCGCTCGGGTAGCCGCGGTGCCACTCCGCGTCATCACGAGGAAGTCGTCCGAACTCGGCGGCGAGGTCACGGCCGAGCCGAGTGGCGACGCCGAGCAGCCGGGAGTCCCGCAATCGCTCACCGGGCACCGCGGTGGGGCCGTCGCACATCCCGTTGAGGAAGCCGCACAGCATCCCGGCAGTTCGCCCGTCCGGCTCCCAGCCGGACGCCACGTCGAAAGCGTCCTGCCACGATGCGCTCGACGCCACCGCGTACAAGGCCGCGGCCAGGGCGGCATGCGCAGCGCCGGAGCCGAAGTGCTCGTTGATGACCTCCTGTCGAGCGGCGACGCCCGCAGGCTCGGTTCGCGCGAGCTCGATCGACGAACCGAGCAGGGCGAGAACGGGCTCATGATCCGGCCACGGCTGCAGTTCCGTGCGCACTGCGCTCAACGCCACACCCCACGTCGGGTGGAAGACCCGGTGCCGGAGCAGTGCCGCGAGCGCGGCTCCGGCGAGGTGGACTCCGGCGTCCGCGGTCCACGCCTGAAGCGCCGCGACGACTTCTTCCGAGCCACCGAGGACCGCGAGCGGCGCGGCTGCGGCCAGCAACGCCGTCGGGTCACGATCGGCGTCGGCGAGGAACCGGCCGCCGACGATGCCGAGCATCGCTGGGTCCTGCCACAACCACCCCGACGGGCGCTGCGCGCGACGTTGCCCCAGCAACCAGTCCAGGCGCTGCTTCCCGAAGTGGAACTCCTGGACCAGGTGAGCCGCTCCGGCTCGACGCAGCGCGAGGTGCGAACGGATCACCGATTCAGCGGCCACGAATGCGAGCGCGGTCCGGTACGAGTCACCGGGCAGGTCCGCGGCCATGGCGCCCACGAGCAGACCGATGCAGCGGCTCTCCAGCTGCGCGGCTTCCTTCTCGCCGCCGTTGAATGGAGTCGAGTGGGCCGGGGTGAACGGCGCCCGGAACTCGACCGGGCCGCCGGCGACGAAGTCTCCACCACGTTCGATCGCCCTGACCGCGAGCGAATCCAGCGGCGTCCGGGCCAGCACGTCGGAGTGGGTTCGACGCCACGCGGACAACGCCGTCAGCTCCGCGGAACTGAGCGTCGTGCTGTTGACCCGCTCCCGGGGCAGTCCCGGTACGCGGGGCACCACCTGCTTGACGTCGGCGAGGAATCGGCTGGCGCTCCCCTCCGCCGACACCTCGCGCCATGCCCGTATCGCCTGCTGTTCCTCCCAGGTCAGAGGCACCCGAAGGGTTCTGAACCGCGCCATAGTCAGCCTTCACAGTCCGTTCGTCGCACAGTCAGAGTTGCCGCGGGTACTTCGCAGACCAGTCCGCCCCGTCGGCGGCGTCCGGCGCGGCGAACTCAGCGAGCGAGTCGCTGATCAGTTCTTCGAACCCTGCACGCCATTCCAGGGTCGACAGCCAGTCCGGTGGAACGATCGCAACGCCGTGCAAGGCCCCCAGCACGGCACCGCACACCGCGGCCGGTGTCGTGCTGTTCCCGGACCGGTTGACCGCCACACCGACCGCTCGCCGGAAGTCGTCGGGGGACGCGACGGCGGCGGCCAAGCCGATGGCCAGAGCCTCGTCAGCGCGCCAGCCCGGACCGATGCGAGCCTCGAGGGCATCCGCATCCATCCGCCCGGACTCCGCCAGTTCCAGTGCTCGCTCCAACGACGACCGCGTCTCGTCATTGCCTTCCCACCGGCGGAGCTGCTCCAGCGCGCCGTCGATCGCGGCCCGCAGCGACGCTCCCTGCGCAAGTCCGCCGCACACCGTCGCGAAGGTTCCGGACGGCAGGTAACCGGTCGGGTGCCCGTGGGTGATCACGCCGACGTTGGCGCCCAGGTTGAACACCCGTTCCGGCACGTCGGACCACAGGAAGCACGGCGCGGCCCGGAGCAGGGCGCCTGGGCTCTTGTCCTGGTTCAGCGGGGTGTCGAAGTTGCTGATCCCTTGAGCGGCGTTGTCGTCGGTCGCCCGTGCGAACGCGGCGAGTGCGTCCAGGCTGACTCGATCCGGCGATCGTTGCGCCCGGAGTTCTTCTTGGCCGACCAGCCAGCCGCCCGGCTCAGGAATCGCCTTGCGCAAGGTGCCGGGCAACGTTGCACGCCATTCCAACCCTTGTGTGTGCAGCCAACGCGCGTAGGACATCTGGAGAGCGTTGCGCGGGTGCGAGTGCGTGCGAAAACCCCCTGCCCGAAGTTGGGATCGGCCGATGATGAGGGCTTCCAGCGTGAAGGCGAGCAACTGCGTGTCATCGGTGAACGCACTCGGCTTCCCGAACACCGGAAGCGGCCCCGAAACACCAGCAGGACCGCACTTCTGCTGAATGATCGCAAGGTCATCGAATTCGACCGGCGCACCGATCGAGTCCCCCACGGCGCCACCGAGAACGACCCCAGGAAGAGCGGCCTTGATCCGCTCTGCGGCGTCCGCGTCGTAAACCGGAAGATCACGAATACGAGGGGCCGACGCGGCCGAGGAGTCGCCCCCACCGCTGATTCCTGCCCGATTCGAAATCTGATCCAGGAAATCTCGGGCCGACTGCGACAACGCCGCATCGCCCGCGCGATACATTCGCCACGCCGAGATGAACTCGACTTCATCGGCGTTCAACGCCACCTGCATAGCGGGCCCCTGGCCCGCCGCACTGCTGTCCGCTGCCATCATCGGCTCCTCAGCATCCCAGAGAAAGCACGGGGAAAATCTCGACGCACCGCCACGATCCGCACTCCACGACTCATTCTTCGATGGCCTCGAGCACGACCTCGATCCTGCGCTCAGGACCCGAATCGTCATCGGCGAAGTGAGTGACGCGGAAATTCCGCCCTGCAACCACGAGCGTCTCCCTCTCGAACTCGAATCCGGAAAGATGTTGGACCGAGACCCCATCGGGAGTCTTGATCGTGAACTGGACGAAGGCATGCGTTTCCGGATGATAGCCCTTGGGCTGGAAGTCGCTCCGCTCCGGGCTGCAACTGACGAACGCGTTCTCCGTCACCGCGTTCCCGGGCGCATAGCGCTTGGCGAAATCATCGAGCGACGTCAGCGGAACACCGATGTTCCGACCCAAGGACACCGGCGCGGCCGACACTTCCCCGGATTCGATCAGGTTGGCCCGCATCTTGTTCAACCCCGAGGTGAGAACTCGTCGGTATTCTTCCTGCCCCGGGAGCTTCTCGTAGTCCGGATGCCCCTCCTCCACCGGAGGATCACCATTGCGCAGACGTTCGTTGAGCTGGTAGCAAGAACCACCCGTCGGACTGTTCGCACCATCCATGGTGTAGCTGCGCATCGCCGTCAGCTCGACATCGGTGACACCTCGCAACGCGACCGGATTCTTCAAGCGCGCCATGACCAGCTCTTCAGAATCGAGCCTCCGATAAGGACGGCCATCTCCGTAGCGCTCCAGGATGTCGCCGAACCGATCAATATCCTGGTCACGGGCGATGAACCCTGCCGTTCCACTACCCGTCGGCGTCGCGAATTCAGCCTCCGCGATCTCTCGTGCCCGCTCCTCCCGAGCCAGAGCTCGCGCAGCGAGCTCCTCGTCCGTGTCCGGTGTGACGCCGAGGGCGTCCGCGATCTTCGAGTTCCCGGACGGCGGCTCCGGCACATCAGGGGCCGGGTCGATGGACGGCTCGGACTTGTCGAGTTCGAATCCGATGTAGGGAGCGGATTCCTGCTCCGCCGTCGCCTCGGAACCCGAGAAGTGGCTCTCTTCCGACGTGGCCCCACCGAGCTGTGAGGAACCGTCCGGTTCTCCGTCCCCAGCATCGTGACGCGGCGGCGGAAAATCGGCGGTCGTCGCGGCCTCAGGCGAACTTCCCGGGCGCGGAGTCGAATCGAATGAGCGATGCTGCGGACCGCCGCCTGAAAGATGCGCACCGTTCGCGGAGCCTGCTTGCGGGAATGCGCTTCGGTGCGGCGCCGGGGGCGTCCCCTGCGGACCGGACGTCACGTTCGGCCTCGGTGGGCGGTCCCCACCGGACGTGTGCGGCCGTCCGTGTTCGGGGAACGCCCCGCCCTGGCCTGTCTGCGGCGCGTGCGACGGGGCGCTCGATGCCATCGGCGGCCGCGGCGCCGGCTGGTACGGCCCTTGAGCCCGTGGAAGGGCATGCGGTGCGAGCGGTGACCACTGTTGGGGAGCGGATTGCGGTGGCCTCGGCGCCGCCTGCCCACCAGGTCCTGCGGCGTGCGGTGCAGGACGGGACGACGGGTGGGAACGGGGCGCCGGTGGTGCTTGCGGCGGTGGCTGCATCGCGCGGTGCTGCGGGTGCGACGGTGGTCTTGACGGAAGCGCCGAAGGGCCTTGCTCGTGTCCCCCGTGTCGGCCGTCACCGCCCGGAGCGTGCGGAGGCCCGTTCTGGAAGCCCTGCCCTGGCGAGCGCGGAGCACTCGGCGGAGTGCCGTGCCCCTGGCCGAACTGCGTGGGGTACTCGCCCGGCCGCGGTTGTGCCGGCTGGGCACGGAACTGCTGCGGTGGGAACTGCCGGTTCAAGTGCGGTGGCGCTTGACCAGGCCACTGATGGGGCTGCGGAGATTTCTGGGCCGCAGGTGGCGGTGGCTGATGTCGCCTGGCCCACTGCTCATGCGGATCGAGCTCGTCGTCCTTCTTCCTCCTGAACGGCCAGATGCTGCGGCGTTCCGCTGCTTCGGCTTGGTCGCCGAAGCGGACCCATTCCGGTTCGTGGCCCGGCGGGTAGGGGCTGTCGTGGACGGCCGTGGTGCCGTCGGGGCGGAAGGCGGTCCACTGGCCGGGTTCGTCGAAGCGCGGTTGCGGGGCACCGGACGCGTCGGGGGTGAAGGACGCGCGGTCGTTGCTGGCGTAGATGTTGCCGAAGTTGTCGACCCAGGCGTCGGTTTTCGGGGCGACGACCTCGACGCCGAGTTCCTTCGCGAGTTCCTGCGCGAAGTTCGGCGTGCCGTCGCCGGTGTCGGCGCCGGTGCGGCAGGCCAGCAGGCGGACCGGTTCGCCCGGCTTGTAACCGGGTGCGGCCTTGATGACCTCGGCCAATTCCTTCGCGTCCAGGTCCGTGCCGCCGAGTCGCACCCCGTGCGGGCCGCCGTGGACTTCGACCGTGAAGCGCTTCGGGTCCACGGCCGGTCGCGGCAGCTTCTGCTGGAACTCCGCCTTGTTGAACACCGGTCCGGAGTGCCGGACCATCGAGATTCCGGCCGTGGTCGCGCGGATGTGCTGGACGTCGGTGCCGAGCTTCGCGTGCAGGTCCTCGGAGATGTCGAGCCTGCGGAAGCGCCTCCCGTCGACGTTCCAGCGGTGGTCGAACCGCTTCTCGTGGGGGATCGGCTCCTCGGCGGCCATCGACTCGCTGGTCGAGTGCTTCGGCTGCTCGGGTGCGGCCGGTTGTGGTCGTTGCGGGGCGCGCGTCGGTTCGAGCGGCGCGGATTGCGCCTCCAGGCGCGGCCGACCGGGTCCCCACGCCGGGGTCGCCGCGCCTCGGACGCCGCCGTAGTGCTCGGGTCGGACCGATCCCCACTGCGGCCCGTCCGCGCCGTTCGGTCGAGGTGCCGGACCGCCGTGCGGCACCTGCGGGCTCCCGACACCCCGCGGAGTCGGCGCGCGTGCACCGGAATCGGCATGCGCGACGCGTGGCATGTCGGGGCGTCCGCCGGGAGCAGGGGCGCCGTCCGAGCGCGGCCCCCGGGGAGCGGCCGCAGCCGGGTGCGGACCGCGCACCGGTGCTTCGCCTGCGCGGAACGGGTGTTGCGGACCGGCGGCGCGCGGGCCGCTGCCGGGTGGGAGGGCGTCGGGACGCGGCTGTGGCGGAGGACCGTCCTGCCGCATCCGAGGCGGAGCGTCCGGGCGCGAGCCGCCGTGCGGCGCACCGCCGGGGCCGCGCGGGAAGTCAGGGCCGCGCGGGGTGCTCTGATGAGCGGCGCCTGGCCTGCCCGGCGCCTCCGGGCCGCGCGGTCCCGAGTTCCCGCCCGCTTGACGAGCGGCGCCGGGGCTGCCGGGTGTGCCGGTCCAGCCACCGGAGCCTGGGCGTGCTCCCCCGGCGGGGGGTGCCGCGCCGCCAGGGCCTCCTGCGGCGGCCGGGCCGCCACCCCCGGGTGCGGCCTGCGGGTCCTGGCGCGGCGTGTTCGGCGCGGCCGGCGCCTCCGGCCCGGACGGCTGGGGACGTGCGGGCGCCTCCACTCCGGAGGCCGTGGTGGAGGCCGGACGGCTCGGTGCCTCCGCGGACGAACCCGGCGATCCGCCCGCCGCATGCCCACCACCGGAGGTCGGGTCACCTGCCCGCGAACCACCGGCCGGGTCGCCCGCCGCGGAACCACCGACGGCCGACGGCTGTCCACTGTGTCCGCCAGGCGCCGGAGCGTCCGCTCGCGGCGAACTCTCCGGGGCACCGCCGCCCGCCGCCGGACCGTGCGCACCGCCGCCCGCCGGACCGTGCCCGCCCTGCGCGGGCGCACCGGCGCTCGGCGACCCCGGATGCGCGGCGGCACCCTCGTCGGCCCGCGCCGAGCCGGACACGTCAGCACCACCGGACGCCGCGCGCGAGGAACTCCCCGCCTCACCACCGGAAACCGGCGAGAAGTCCGAATCCGTCGACCGCGGCGGGGCGCCCGGCGCGGAACCACCCGGCGCCGACAGATCGCCGCCGGAATCCCCTGCCCCACCACCGGAACCGCCGGGCATGTCCGGCCCGAACTTGGCCTGGTGCTTGCCGGCGACGTCGGTGCCGAAGACGTCGTCGACCCTCCGCCACGCCTTCTCCGCCGCCTTGTCCGCGATCTTGCCGGAGACGTCGAGCTTGTCGGCGGCCTTCGCGGCGAACCGCCCGGCCTGGGCCGCCTTCTCGCCGGCCTGCTTCCCGCCCTTGCCGAGCAGCCGCATGATGTCGCCGAAGGCCTCGACCATCTTCGCCATCTTCGGCGAGACGTTGCTGATGGTCTTCAGCAACTTCTGCACGACGTCGGAGACCTTGGTGACGGTCTTGGCGATGAACGCCACCGCCTGCGGCACCACCCACGCCAGCGAGACGACCGGCGGCGCGCACGCCTCCAGCGCGTAGGTGATGAGCCGGGAGATGCAGTCGGCGATCAGGTCCCGCACGAAGTCGCGCACGAACGACACGACCATGCCCATCGCCTCGACGACCGTGCCGATGGTCTCCGCGAGCTTCCCCGCGCCGGTCAGCGCCTCGCCCTTCTCCGCGGCGTGCCGCCGGTAGGCGTCGCCCGCGGCACCGGTCCACTGCGCGGTGTCGGCCCGGACGGCCTCGGAGTACCCGGTCGCCGCCGTGTTGATCGAGACCGCGACCTGCTGCCACTGCTGCGCGTACGCCTCGACGCCCTGGGGGTCGCCCGCGAACCAGTCCAGGGCGTCCTGCAACGGCTGCACGTGCTCGATCAGCCACGACAGGCCGTAGGACAGCAGCGTGCCGATGGGGTCGACGACGACGCTGACCGCTTCCATCGCCAGGCCGCCGTAGGCGAGGCCGGACTCGATCCAGCTGGAACCGTCGTTGAGGCTGGTGACGTCGTGCCAGGACTCGGCGATGCCGATGCCCTTGATGCTCTCGGGTGGTTCGGCGGGGTCGGCGGCGTTCTGCGCGTTGCTGAGCGGGTTGGTCACGCCTGCATACCGCCGAGCACGTCCCGGTTGCCGTCGTCGGCGGACTGGTAGTCCTCGGCCGCGGCGCGGACCTCCTGCGCGGTGTCCCGGATGGCCTTCGCGGCTTCCTTGATCGTGTCGATCCCCTGCTGCTCGGCCTGGTCGACCATCCACGCGAACGGCCGGCACAGGATTCCGTAGGCGTCGTTGTCCATCGACACCTGCTCGGAGGTCCGCACCGCGCCGTCCAGCTCGTCCGCTACTCCGTCCACTTTGGACGCGTGCGCGCGCAGGCTCTCGATGACGACGTTCATCTGCTCGGGCATGTCGGTTCTCCCCCGGTCAGCGCAGGAACGAGCCGCGGCTGAAGTCGTCGTCGTCGAAGTCGTCCGGCGCGCGACGGTTCGGCTTGCGCGCAGGACGCTGCGGCCGGTCCTCGTCGGTGCCGATGCGCATCTCCTGGACACCGGGCCGCTTCGGCGGTTCCTCCGGTTCCTCGGGCGCCTCCGGGAAGAACCGGGTCGCCTGGCCCAGCATGTGCCGCACGGCCTCGTCGTCCTCGCCGACGGTGTCCGCCGCGGCCTGCCGCATCCGCTCGGGGAGCCGGGACTGCGCGAGCTGCACGACCCGCATGATCTCCGCCGAGAGCTTGGTCATCGGACGGTTGCCCGCGTTCTCGGCGAGCACCAGGTCCTCGAGCATGCCGCTGGACCCGACGGTCACCTGGACCGCACCGTCGCGCGAGCGCTCGGTGACGGAGAGCTGCTCGATCTGCGCCTGCATGCGGCCGAACTTCTCGGCCTTCTCCGTCGCCCGCTCCTGCCACTCGCGGACCATTCGCTCAGTCGCGCTGATGTCTTCGGGCAACGCCGTCTCCCGCAATGCTCGCGGTCGCCACCCGTGGCCGACGCCCACGCACCGCAACCGATCTTCTCGTGCGGCGGGAACGGTACCAACGCCGACGCGGACGGCGGTGCGGATCACCGCGTTCGCCGCTGTGTCCCGGATCTCCCCGGGCGCCGCCGTCCACACCGGAGTCCGGGTGCGGTGCCCGCCCGCGACGCGATCGCCGCGGGCGGCTCGGGACGAACGGCTCAGCTCTCGCCGTCGTACGCGGGCTGCGGGCTGTGGATGCGACGCGGAGACGGTTTCGGCGCCGGGAACGCCGCGAGCGGCTCCGGTTCGGTGTCCTGCGCCCGCGGCGCCGCGGCGTCGGCCTCCGACGGCTGCTCCGGCACTCCCGGGTCCTCCACCGAGCCGACCGCGGGCAGCAGCGCCGTCGGCGGATCACCCGGGTCGGGCCGGTCCTCCCCGGAATCCCGCCGGTCGTTCCGGTCCTGCTGCTCACCGCCCCATGGGGCGCCCTCGTCGGCCGCTTCGCTCAAGCCGCGCCGATCGTCCTGCACCGGCAGCCGCCGGATCGGGTAGCGCTCGTCCCACTCCTCGTCGGCCGGGCGTTCGCTCGCGGGCGGTTCCGGGTCGTCCGGGTCGTGGGCCAGCGAGTCGCCGAACTCGGCGACGCAGTCCAACGCGATCTGCTCGACGACGTCGCGCAGCTCCAGGTCGGCGAGCCAGCTCACCGGCAACCCGCTGACCCCGATCAGCGCGCCGACGATGTTGCCGCAGATCGCACCGGTGGAGTCGCTGTCGCCGTCGTGGTGCACCGCGATGCGCAGCGCCTTCGCCACGTCGTCACCGCCGGCGAGCGCACCGCACACCGCGATGGCCAGGGCCTGCTCCCCGACCCAGCCGCCGCCGAGCGTCTCCGCGATGTCCTGCGGACCGGGCTCACCCCGTTCGGCCAGCTCCACGGCCTGCTTGAGCAGCGCGCTCGTCTCCTCGTGGCCGTCCCAGGTCTCCAGCACCTGCAGCGCCAGCCACACGCCGTCGTCGAGGGTCTGGCCCAGCAGCGCCTGCTGCACGATCACCGCGAGCGCTCCCGCCGACAAGTAGCCGGAGGGGTGGCTGTGGGTGAGCGCAGCGGCCCGCGCGGCCAGTTCGAACGCCACCGGCGGATCCGGCGAGTACATCGCCATCGGCGCCGAACGCATCACGCCGCCGCAGCCCTTCGAATCGTTGATGGGCTCGGTGAGCGACCCCGCGGCCTGCCCGTCGCCGAACCGCGTCAGCGCCCGGAAGATGGTCTTGCCGGGGGCGCGGGCGGCGAACAGGCCGGGGACCTCCACCAGCCAACCGTCCGGTTCCGGGTACACCGCGCGGAACGCTCCCGCGGCGGCCTCCCACTCGACGCCTTGGGTGTGCAGCCAGCGCTGGTACGCCAGTTGGATCTCCGGCAGCGGGTCGGTGCTGCCGAGGGTGCGCCGCGCGATGCCGCCGCGGATCAGCCCTTCGGCGCTGAACAGCGTCATCTGCGTGTCGTCGGTGATCGCGCCCTGCACGCCGTAGGCCTCCCGCAGGCCCTGCGGGCCCGCGGAGCCGAACTTCTCGGTGATCTGCTCGGCGGTGACGAACTCCAGATCCGACCCGAGCGCGTCGCCGAGCGCGCCACCGAGGAAGCAGCCGAGCACCCGCTCGGTCAGCGACGGCGCGACCTCGTCGGTCGTCTCCGACTTCGCGTGCCCGCCGGAGGCGGCCTTGGTGGCGCGCGCGTCGCTCACCGGCGCCTCCGGCTCGGCAGCGCGGTGCACCGGCGCTTCCTGCTCGGTGGGCTGCGGCGCCTCCGGTTCCGGCACTTGCGGCGGCTGGACCTGCTGTTCCCGCGGTTCCGGTGCGACGTCCGCGCCGCGCTGGTCCGGTTCCGCGGCGTTCGGCACGGGGAGTCGCTCGGTCCCGGGCCCCTCGGCCCGAGGCGTGTCCGAATCCGCCTCGGGGAATTCCACCTCGGCCGCTTCGCCCTGCTCACCGGCGTCGGGAACGTCGTCGGATGTCCACCGCCTGCCGTGCTCGTACGGCTGCCCGGCGGGTGCTTCGTAGGGCTGCTGCGCCGCAGGCGGCGGGCCCTGGGGCGCTTCCGCTTCCTCCACCGGCGGTTCCGGTTCGGCGACCGGGATGCGGCCGGCCTCCTCGGGCCGCAACGAGACGAGCTTCGCCAGCCGGGCCAGCTCTTCCCGATCGGTGCGGTCGGTGGACAGCGAGAAACCACCGGCGCCGAGGTCGGGCATCGGCCGGGACTCGTCGGCGTCGTCGACGGGCCGGTGCGCGGCGAGCAGCGACAGGTCGGTGCGGTCGGTGGTCTGGGTGAACGAGTTCGCCGCGGGCCGCTCGGGTTCCGGGGCGGGCTCGGGTTCGGGCTCCACCGGCCGCGCGACCTGCTCGGGCTCCCCGGTGCCCGGTTCGCCGAACTCCAAGGAATCCGCGTGGGACTCGATCTGACCGAGATCGATGATCATGGTGGGGTCGTTGCTGCCGTCCACCGAGCGGACCGGTTCCGGGCCTCTGCCGCTGTCCACGGTGGTCACGTGCTCAGGAGCGCCGAGCTCCCGCGGGCCCGCGGCCTCGCGCCGCGGATCACCGACGTAGCGCTGCGCCCACTTCGGCAGCGGGGGCGGCGGGGGCGGCGGCGCGAAGGCCTCCGCGGCGTCCGCGCACAGGGTCTCGATGATGTCGCCCAGTTCGAGTTCGTCGCGCCACCGCGGCGGAATCGCCTCCGGCCCGTACAGGGCTCCGGCGAGCTGACCGGCCATCGCGCCCGTGACGCTGCTGTCCGCCGACACGTTGACGGCCATCACCACGGCGTCCGCGAAGCTCCCCGTGGCCGCGACCGAGGCCAGTGCGGTGCCGAGCTCACCGGGCTTGTGCTCCGTGTCGAACTCCGCGTCCAGTTCGGCGGGCTGCGGGCGGCGGCCGTCGCGGGTCGCGAACATCGCCGCGTGCACCGCCCTGCGCACCGCGGCAGGCCCCTCCACGCCGCTGTGCAGCGAGCTCAGCCGGGTGTCGGTGAGCCCCACCGCGTCCCACAACCCGATGTCGCCCTGGATGAGCTGGGTCAGGACGTCCGCGTGGAACCCGGCCGCCCCGTGCACGTTCAGGTCGTCGGTGAGCAACCGAGCCACGTCGGCGCCCGCCGCGAACACGCGGTCCTCCGAGGTGCTCCACACCATCGTCGGCGCCGCCCACACCGCGCAATCGGCGAATCCGGGGCGCACCACCGAACCGAACCGCGAGTCGTGGGTGGCCTGCGCCGGGGGCTGCGTGGCGAGCTTGCCCAGCCCCGACAGGGCGCCACCGGCCGGATTTCGGGTGGAGAACAGCTGCGGCGTCTCCAGCAGCCACCCGCTCGGCTCCGGGTGCGTCTGCAGGTAGCCGGACATGGCGTACTCCCACGGAACGCCCTGCGTGTAGAGCCAGCGCAGGTGGTTCGTGCGGATCACGGGGGTCGGTAACCACTCGGCGGATTCACCGTTGACCGCACGGGCACGCAGCAGCGCCTCCAGGGTGAACACCGCGAGCTGGGTCAGCTCGGTGACGCCGCCGCGCCTGCCGAACACCGGCAGGTAGTCCGCGACGCCCTGCTTGCCGAACCAGTGCTGGATGTCCCAGGCCGAGCGGGTGCGCACCCCCGCGCCCAGCGCGTCGCCCACGGCACCGCCGAGCAGCGCGCCGCGGAACCGGTCCGACCAGCTCAACGCGCGCGGCTCTCGCCGCGACACCGCCGAACCGTGCGTGTTCGCGAACCACGAGGTGTCACCGGTCATCCCCAGTCTCCTGTCGGGTCACCGTGCGGGGCAACGACGCGCGCCATGCGGTCACGAGCCGTCGGTCGCCAGGGCCGCCACACCGTTGAGGCGGATCATGTCCGAGCACTTCCCGGACGTCGCGGCCGTTCCGGTGGAACGGCGTCGATCCCGTTGACCGCACCCCGCAATGTTGCCGCACTTGACCGACACCGATGCCGACTCCCCCGAATGATCGAACGGCCGGGTGTCGCGCGCCGCGGAACGTCGGTGGCCACGACGGGTGCCGCCGAGATCGAGACGTTGCTCACGACGCGATCACCACGCCCGATGCGCACCGCCCGGCCCCCGCCGCCGGGCTCACCCGACACCGATCCCGGCCCGCCACAAGAACCGCCGATCCCCCACCCACCACCGACTCCCCCACGCCGGCGCACCCCCGAATCCCGTCCCCCGAAGCCCCGCACACCCCACCAACCGCCCCCAAATCACCTGATCGGCTGACCAACGCAAGTCAGTACCCAGTCCCGGCTTTTGATCAGTGTCCTGTCAGCGACGAAGTCGCTGAGCAGCGACCACCTACGCAGATCGACCACCCGCGGGTTCTCAGCTGTCTTCTCGCGAGGACAGCTTTTTCCCTCGTGGCGGAGCCACTCGGGAAAAAGATCCCGCAGCGAGAAGACA